>JALWME010000111.1 GCA_027083995.1 Sulfurovum sp. | reverse complement strand
CCCTTGAACTCTCACGTGGTTTCGATGAGGTGATAGGTGTAGATTTCTCAGCACGTTTCATACAAGAAGCACAAGCACTGGTAGATAATGGTGTACTACGCTATACTATGCCAAGTGAAGGAGAGTTGAAAACGTTTCATGAGATAAATTTAAGCACCTTTGGCTTGGAAGATGAGGCTAAAAAAGTCTCTTTTTCGCAGGCAGATGCATGTAATTTAAAACCGATATATAAAGACTTTGACCTCATATTTGGGGGTAATCTTATAGATAGACTTTATGACCCTAAAAAGTTTTTAGATTCTATGGCTGAACGTATTAATAAGGGTGGATTACTGATACTCACTTCTCCTTATACTTGGCAAGAAGAGTCAACACCTAAAGAAAAATGGATAGGTGGATATAAGCGTGATGGAGAAAATGTCACAACATTACAAGGTCTTGAAGAGATATTGGGTTCCCAGTTTAGACTTATAGATACACAAGATGTCCCTTTTGTCATACAAGAAACTGCACGTAAACACCAGCATACGGTTGCACAAATGAGTATTTGGGAGAAGAGATAAATGTTTAAAAGCATAAGTCGTCAAGGTACATATACGACTAAATATGATGATGTCAAGAAGAAGTTTGGCACAGATAACTTGATACCTTTATGGGTAGCTGATATGGACTTGGCATCACCATTGTGTGTGCAAGATGCATTGCAAAAAAGAGCTAAACATCCCATCTATGGATATACGGTGTATCCAAAAAGCTATTATGAGGCTATACAAAACTGGATGAAAAAACGTTTTGACTGGCAGATAGAAAAAGAATGGATAGTGCCTTGTTATGGTGTAGTACCTTCTATAAATTTTGCTATTTCTGCGTATAGTAAAGAGGGTGATGGTATCATTGTTCAGACACCTGTGTATGCACCTTTTTTCTCTTCTGTCAAACATAAAAAACGAAAAGTACTTGACAATGTATTGGTCTATAAAGATGGTGCCTACCATATAGACTTTGTAGACTTTGAATCCAAAGCAAAAGAGGCAAAACTTTTTTTACTTTGCTCCCCACATAACCCTACAGGACGAGTGTGGAGTGAAGTGGAACTTACAAAAATCATAAAGATTTGTCTAGCCTATGATGTGCTTATCATTTCTGATGAGATACATGCAGACGTGGTATATGAAAAGATACATCATAGTATTGGGTCTTTTGAGCAAATAGCAAAGCATTTTGTCATACTCAATGCACCTTCTAAAACTTTTAATATAGCAGGACTCAATACCTCTTATGCTATTATTGCAGATGTTAAATTACGTCAAGCCTATGTGCTAGAACAAAATAAGTCTGGAATTACTAATTGCAACCCTTTTGGCATTGAAGCTTTGACAGCTGCATATGATGGTGGGGAAGAGTGGCTTGAAGCACTAAAAAAGCATTTGTTTGACAATATAGTTTATGTGACAGATTTTTTAAAGAACGAAGGAGTGCCTATAATACCAGTAAAAACAGAGGCTACATTTTTAATGTGGTTAGATTGTAGAGGTTTGGCATTGGAGCAAGAAGCATTGGTTAATATGTTTGTCTATAAAGCAAAACTAGGACTCAATAATGGCAGAGATTTTGGAGAATCAGGAGTGGGATTTATGCGTTTAAATGTAGGTACATCCAAAGATGTACTCCAAGAGGCGATGCAGAGACTTTTGAGAGCAACAAGGAGTAGTCGTTGAAAGCTATAGTTATTTATCTATGCATATCTGTATGGCTTATGGCGTTGCCACAACCTATAGTCGATATCATGGCTAAGTCTGGCATAGCCAAAAAAGATATAAGTATATACATCAAAGAAGTGGGTACAAATGGACGAGTGATTGCATCACATAATGCAGAAAAAACAAGAACTCCAGCATCTGTAATAAAAGTACTCACCACCTATGCAGCAGTGTTAAAGTTAGGGTTTGATTATCGTTTTCCTACACGCTTTTATACAACAGGTGATATAAGTAATGGCGTACTTTATGGAGATTTGATTATTAAGGGCTTTGGTGATCCGACACTTGGTTCAAAAGATTTGAAAAGTATCGTAGCAAACATACGTGCTAGTGGGATACGTAAAGTGACAGGACATATGGTGATAGACCGTAGCTATTTTAGAGTAGGCACTAAAGACAGCTCAAATTTTGATGAAAATCCTTATAGTCCTTACAATGCTATGCCTGATGCTATGATGTTTAATGAACGCATCAGTACCATCTGTGTTACGCCAAACAAAAATTCTGTAACTAAAAAATCTAAAGATGGAAGCTATAAAATCATTAACAAACTAAAACGTGTCAATAAACCTTGTAAAGGGAAATATTCATGGCCTGGTATCAAGATAGACAAAACCCAGGCACTGCCATCTGTAGAACTAAGAGGAAAAATATCTGAGCGTTGTGGTACCAGAAACATCTGTAAAGTAGTGACCAAGCCCTATAAGTCATTTTATTATGCCTTGAAAGATGCACTTCAAAAAGATGGCATCAAGATAGTGGGCAATATGCGATTACGTAAAGTACCACAAAATGCAAGACTACTTTTTACGCATTACTCAAAGCCGTTAGAGCAAATTATTTCAAAAACCGCAAAAAAAAGTAACAACCTTTATGCCAGACACCTACTGCTTACATTGGGAGCTAAAATGCATGGTGTACCTGCGACAGTAAACAAAGGAAGAAAGGCAATTGAAAATATTTTAAAAAACAAAAAAGCACTCAGTGAGGGAACACTTCGTATAGACAATGGTTCGGGTCTTTCTCGTACAGCGAAGATGTCAGCCAAAATGTTAGCAGATATGTATGATAATGCGTATGAACACTACGGACAAAGATGGATGAATACTCTTTCTATTGCAGGTGTAGACGGTACTATCAAAAAACGTTTTCGTGCTACACAGCTTAAAAATAGAGCATGGATGAAGACAGGTACATTAAGACGTGTGAAAAACATAGGTGGCTATGTGAAAAGCAAGGAAGGCAGACTCTACACAGCCGTCATACTTGTCCAAACAAACCAGGGAAACTGGCGTGCTTCTGCACTGCAAAACAAGATACTAAAATGGCTTGTAAGTTATAAAGGCAGAGCTAAACCAAAAAAGATACAACAGCATGTCTCTCCAGATAACTTATGGAGTATGCAGACACAAACACCACAGTATATATCTCATAGTATAGATACGAAATACTATGTACAAGTAGGTTCTTTTGCTGCACAACCTACAAAAAAGTATCTTTTAAAACTAGAACGTATAGGTCTACGCTACAAGGTAAAACATGTGTCTGAGCACAGTGACAAATACTCTTGGGATACACAGAAATATAAAGTACTTGTAGGACCCTACGCAGAGAAAAAATATGCAAGAAAAGCTTTAATGAAAGTACGTAAACATGTGAATAAAGATGCATTTATTGCAAAGTTGTAGTTTACTCCAACTACGCTATAATCGCAGCTAAATTATATCAATAAATCAGGGAAACAATGAACTTCGAAACCTACCCTTTTGAGAAACTCAATACCTTACTGCAAGATATTAACCCAAGTAGTGACTACACGCCACTCTCTTTAACCATAGGAGAGCCACAGTTTGCTACACCGAGCTTTATACTCGATGCTTTAGATGCACATGCACCACTGCTCAACAAGTATCCTAAAACAGCAGGTGAAGAGGTATTGCGTCAGGGGATGCTAGCTTATAACCAAGAGCGTTTTGGGCTCAGCCTTAACAATTCTCAGATTATCCCTACTTTTGGTACGAGAGAAGTATTGTTTAACTTTCCTCAGTTTCTACTGCATGATATTGAAAATCCAGTGATGGTTTTTCCTAATCCTTTTTATCAAATCTATGAGGGTGCAGCAAAAGCATGTAGAGCTGAGGTAATATATCTTAATCTTACTGCCTCAAACCAATTTCAACCTGAAGTAGATGAAGAGGCTTTAAGCAGAGCAGACTTTGTTATACTTAACTCGCCTAATAATCCTACATCTTCAGTGATGCTGATGGATGATTTAAAAAAGTGGGT
>JALWME010000110.1 GCA_027083995.1 Sulfurovum sp. | reverse complement strand
CCTGCTTATGCAGAGGAGTTTGCCATTCGTGTAGAGTTTTTTGGAGATGAGATAGAAGCTGTGTATGAATTTAACGCTCTTACTGGAGAGAAAGAAGAACAGGTCAAAGAAGCTACCATCTACTCTGCCAACCAGTTCATCGTAAGTAAAGAAAAACTAGCCCTTGCGGTAAAAAGCATAGAGGAAGAGCTTGACCAAAGACTGAAGTACTATCAGAGCCAAGACCGTATGATAGAGTACAACCGCCTCAAACAAAGAACAGAGTTTGACTTGGAGATGATAGAAGCCACAGGTATGTGTAAAGGCATAGAAAATTACTCCCGTCACCTCACAGGTAAAGCCCCTGGTGAGACCCCCTACTCTATGATGGACTACTTTGAGACCATGCATGATGACTACCTTGTCATAGTCGATGAATCTCATGTCTCTTTGCCACAGTTTCGTGGTATGTATGCAGGAGATAGAAGTCGTAAAGAGGTACTTGTTGACCATGGTTTTAGACTCCCCTCTGCGTTAGACAACCGTCCTTTACGTTTTGAAGAGTACATAGACAAGGCACCTCACTATCTCTTTGTATCTGCCACACCCAATGAGCTAGAAACTGAACTCTCTTCAGTTGTAGCAGAACAAGTGGTGCGTCCAACAGGACTACTAGACCCTCCCATAGAAGTCATAGACTCTACCTACCAAGTGGAAAATCTGCATGACCGTATGAAGCCTGTTATCGAAAAAGGGGAAAGGGTTCTCATCACCGTGCTAACTAAAAAAATGGCAGAAGAACTTAGTACCTACTACAATGACTTAGGACTAAAGTGTCGCCACATGCACTCAGACATGGATGCTATAGAACGTAACCAAACCATACGTAGTCTGCGTTTAGGAGAGTTTGACATCCTCATAGGGATAAACCTGCTTAGAGAGGGGCTTGACCTGCCAGAAGTGAGCCTCGTTGCCATACTTGATGCGGATAAAGAGGGCTTCTTGCGCTCCAAAACAGCACTGGTACAAACAGCAGGACGTGCTGCACGTAATGCCAACGGTATAGTACTCATGTATGCCAAAAAGATGACAGACTCTATGCAATTTACCATAGAGACTACACAGGCTCGACGAGAAAAACAGTTAGCCTACAACAAAAAGCATGGTATCACACCTAAAACTACCCTTAGAGACTTAGATACTGACCTCAAAGTGGAAGATGCTGGAGAGCTTTACAACAAAAGAAGCAAACTGGACAAAATGCCAAAAGCAGAGCGTCAACAACTCATAAAAGAACTCAAAGCCAAGATGCTTGCAGCTGCTAAAAACCTAGACTTTGAGGATGCTGCAAGACTAAGAGATGAGATAGCTAAGGTAAAGAAGCTGTAAGCTTCTTTAGAAGTAAAAATTAAAAATTAAAAATTAAAATACGAGTTTCAGCTATAATATCATAAATTTTTACTTTTTAATTTTTAATTTTTAATTTAAAAAGGCATGCAATGACTTTAGACCTCAACTCTTCTCAACTCTACTTCAACCGTGAACTTTCATGGCTTCAGTTTAACTCTCGTGTGCTTGCACAGGCACTCGATGAGAAACTTCCACCACTTGAACGTCTAAAGTTCCTTGCGATTTATGGTACCAATCTGGATGAGTTTTATATGATACGTGTCGCTGGGCTTAAAGCACTCTATAAAGCACGAATACAAGAGACAGGGGCTGCAAAGCTAACACCTCTTGAACAACTGAGTGAAATACGCAAATACCTACATGAAGAGCATCAGGTTTTAGAGTCCTGCTATACCTCTATTATCGCTGAACTACATAACAATGGTGTACACATCAAAGAGTACAACACACTGGCAGAGGATGAAAAATCTGTCATAAAAGAGATGTTCTACCATGAAATCTACCCCGTTATCATCCCTATTGCAGTGGATGCTACACACCCTTTTCCTCACCTCAACAACCTTAGCTTTGGACTGGCTATCACCCTTAAAGATGAAGCTAAAAATGTAAAACATGGTCTTATACGTATACCACGTATCTTGCCACGTTTTTTACAGATAGCACAGACATTTGTACCTATAGAGTCAGTCGTAGAACATTTTGCTTCTGAACTGTTCCCTGGGTTTACACCCCATGCCTCTACACCATTTAGAGTAACCAGAAATGCGGATATAGAGATAGAAGAAGAGGAAGCAGATGACTTTTTACAGCTACTCCAAGAGGGACTACGCTCCAGAAACAGAGGCTCACTTATACGCCTTGAACTGCGAGAAGGAGCAAACAAAAAACTGACCAAGTTCCTTCTGTCTAACCTTAACCTTGATGACAAAGACATCTACTCTTACAAATCTATGCCTCTGCACCTGGGTTCACTCTGGGAGATAGTGGGAGACAAGGCACTCTCACACCTTGTGCTTCCTACTTTTAATCCTAAAACACTGCCCCCATTAGATGTAGAAAATATCTTTGATGCCATAGACAAAGAAGATGTGTTGCTCTATCATCCTTTTGACTCTTTTGAGCCAGTAGTGCAGTTTATCAAACAAGCAGCAGCAGACATAGATACACTTGCCATTCGTATGACGCTCTACCGTGCAGGACAGAAGTCGCCTATTGTAAAAGCACTCATAGATGCGGTACGTGATGGTAAACAAGTCATGGTACTCGTAGAACTCAAAGCACGCTTTGATGAAGAAAACAACCTACGCTGGGCAAAAGCACTTGAAGAGGCAGGCGCTCATGTCGTATATGGCATACCAGGGCTCAAAGTCCATGCCAAAGTCGCCCAAATTATCAAACGTACAGGCAATAAACTAAAATCCTATGTACACCTAGCCACAGGAAACTACAATCCAGGTACAGCTAAGATATATACCGATATTTCATATTTTACTTCCAAAGAGATATTCTCTACCGATGCCACACACTTTTTTCATTTTTTAACTGGATTTTCTACCCATACCAAACTAGATACTCTTTTTATGTCTCCAAAACAGATAAAACCAAAACTGATCAAACTCATAGAAAAAGAAGCCAAAAATGGTGCCAATGGTCATATCATCCTAAAAACAAACTCTCTTGTAGATACAGATATCATACAAGCACTCTACAAAGCATCACAGGAAGGCTGCAAGATAGACCTTCTTGTACGTGGTATCTGCTGTTTAAAACCTGGTATACAGGGAGTTTCTGAAAACATTAAAGTCTCTTCTATTATAGGTAAATACCTGGAACATGCACGTATTTATTATTTTAAACATGACAAGGTAAAGTGCTACATCGCTTCAGCGGACTTAATGCCTAGAAACTTGGTACGACGCATTGAGCTTATGACACCTATACTCGAAGAGAAACTCTCACAAAAGATAGAACAAATCCTCATGCTGCAACTTGCAGACAATGCCTTGCGTTGGGAGCTACAAGAAGATGGCAACTATACGAGAGTCTTACCTTTAGGCAAAGAGGTAAACAACCACTGTGTCTTAGAAGAATACGTAAGTAAGATATATGATAAGACAAAAAAAGAGACACCTGATTATGTCAGTCGTTTGGCAAACCGCATACTAAAGGAGAGTTGATGATTTTACCATTTAAAGAGTGGACACCAAAACTAGGCAAAAATGCCTGGATAGCCCAAGGTGCATCGGTTATTGGACGTACAGTGATGGGTGAAGACTCTGCTGTATGGTTTGGCTGTGTGGTACGTGGAGATGTACACCACATACGCATAGGTGACAGAACAAACATTCAAGACCTCAGCATGATACATGTCACACACCACAAACTGGCAGATGAGAGTGATGGCAACCCTACTGTTATTGGCAATGATGTCACAGTAGGTCATAGAGTCATGCTCCATGGTTGCACCATAGAAGATGCCTGTCTCATAGGTATGAGTGCAACTATCTTAGACGGTGCTGTTATAGGCAAAGAGTCTATTGTAGGAGCAGGAAGTCTCGTAACAAAAAACAAAAAGTTTCCCCCAAGAAGCCTCATTATGGGAAGTCCTGCAAAAGTTGTACGTGAACTTACAGATGAAGAGGTAGCAGAACTCTATG
>JALWME010000109.1 GCA_027083995.1 Sulfurovum sp. | reverse complement strand
ATCTGTACAGGACAAAGAGATTACTATCAATCCTGAAAAAGCAAAAGAGTTTTTCAAAACCATAGGTAAGAGACTTGAAGAGAAATTACAGAACCTAACCAAAGATCTAGACAAAGGTATGCTAGAAAGAGAAGAGACTGGTGTACATATAGATAAAACAAAAATCAACATTGACCTAAACAAAACACAAGATTTTTTAAATGCATGGGGCAAAAAGATGCAAAGTTTTGTAGAAGAAATAGATAATATGGCAAAATCAATGGATAATACAAAACAACCAAACCACATAAAGGACAATAATGCAACAAATAGATATGAACTCTGATGAATTTCAAGCAGAACTAGAGAAAACAGAACAATTTGTAGACAAGGTTTATAAACAATTTGGCTGGGTTCCTAATCCAAATGAAGAGGTAAACGAAGGTGTGACTATGGGACTTGCACGCAACAAGCTTATTTATGGCAAACGCTATTGTCCCTGTTTTATGGTCATAGGTGAAACAAAAGAGGAGCAAAAAGCTGCAGACAATCGTATCTGTCCTTGTAAGCCCGCTATAGAAAAAGAGATTCCCGAAGATGGTCTGTGTCACTGTGGTATATTTTGTACACCAGAATATGCAGCTGCACAGGCACAACATGATGAGATAGAAGAGGTGGTACATGCACACTCAAAAGGACTCACCAAAGAGCAAGCTGAGGTACTCCTCAAAGAAGAACAACTTGATGGAGATGAACTAGAAGCACTCATAGAAGCACGCAAACTAGGCATGGTAGACTTTACCCTTGTAGACACCAGAGAGCATATGGAGTACCAAATGGAACACATCATCGGTACTGACAAACTCGTACCTACTTCACAGTTCTACGCCAAAGTAGAAGAGGAGCTTGCAGGTAAAAAAGCAGAAAATATCATAGTCTACTGCCATTCAGGAAGCAGAAGCTACCAGGTACAACATGCGATGAAAGGTATGGGTTTTGAAAATGTATGTAACCTACGTCCAGGGATTATTGGCTTTTCTGGGGAAACTCAGAGAGGGTAATAGGAATTAGGAATTAGGAATTAGGAATTAGGAATTAGGAATTTTAACACAAGCATTCTCTCAATGCAAGGAAAATTTAAACCGCGACAAGCCCTATTATTACCCCCCATCAAATAACCCAAAAGTTTGATAGGGGAGTAATTTAATCTAATCACACAAAGTGTGTCTTGTCGTGACAAACGCTCTTGAATGCGATAGCGATTCGAGAGTTACGATGCTTTTTTTGCTTCGTTTTTTCTAAAAAAATGACGTGAACAACAACGCTACAAATAGTACTTATGGGAAATAATAAAGAGGGTTGAGGAGCAACGCTCCCCAGTAAAGTTACGCTATCGCTTTCTTGGAAGCTTCTGCAATCTTAGTAAATGACTCAGGAGCATTCATTGCCATATCAGCAAGAATTTTTCTATCAAGTTCAATATTTGCAAGTTTTAGTCCATGCATAAATGTAGAGTAATTCATACCATTAAGTCTTGTAGCCGCATTAATACGCGTAATCCATAATCTTCTGAAATCTCTTTTCTTTTGTCTTCTATCTCTGTAAGCATATACCAACGAACGCTCAAGTTGCTCTTTGGCTTTTCTAAAGTGTTTTCTTCTACCAGAGTAAAATCCTCTAGCTTGTTTCAATAGTCTCTTATGTCTTCGTGTTCTTACAACACCTGTTTTTACTCTCATGGTTATCCTTTACCTTATCTATGTATTAAGAATCGGTGTCAAATATTACTATTTGAACTTGCCCCAGTATATTTGGGGGAATCTTTTTAGTTTGTAGGATTATCCTACAATCATCTCTTTAATGTTTTTAGCATCAGCAGAGTCAACATGCTTAGGACTTCTCATACTTCTGTGATGTTTACCATCAACCTTAGTAAGAATGTGAGATCTGTAGGCTGTTCCTCTTTTGATTTTGCCACTTTTTTTCACTTTAAAACGCTTAACAGCGCCTTTTACACTTTTCATTTTTGGCATATGCTTACTCCCTTGATAGAATTTTTTATTACAATAATGTAGGTTATTTGGGCTTTGCTCAAAAACCGTCCTATTAAATAAAAGGGACGGTATTATACCCAAATATACTGAAGAAGTTATTATCATATCCCAAATCTTGAAATAGGATTCTTTGAATTTGCGTTATACTCGTATTTGTGGGCTTTGCATAAAATTTGCACCCCAAGGGCATTTCCTACGGGCAGTCGCACCCGTAGGTTCGGTGATGATTTTATGTGAAGTCCACGGATGCGAAGATGATGCAAAGTCATGAATTTTTATTTCGATATTTAGGCATATTTCCTATGTTTATATCTAACCCCATTTATGATAAAATCTAAACACTAAAAACAGGGGCTTCACACGTGGATAAAATCACCGAGATTCTTTCGCAGAAAAAGAAACTTCTCACCGAAGTCTACTTTGATTTACAACTTCATTTTGAAAAAAAGTATGGGAAAGATGCCCTTGTTCTTATGGAGATAGGGACTTTTTTTGAGGTTTATGAAGTCAATAATGATGAAATGAAGGTGGGTAAGGCGAAAGAGATAGCCGAACTGTTGAACATTCAGCTTACACGCAAAAATAAAGCCATTTTGGAAAACTCTGTCTCTAACCCACTTTTAGCTGGTGTACCTGCAGTCTCACTTGACCGTTACCTCTCTAGACTAATTGACACCAAAAAATATACCATTGTTGTTGTCAAACAAAAAGGAGAGATGCCTAACATTAAACGTTATGTATCCAACATCATCTCTCCAGGAACAAACTTTGAATACTTAAATGAACCTAGTGAAAACAATATTGTCTCACTGCTTATAGATGAAAATGCTGGTATCTTCTCTGTAGGGTATGCGGCGATTGATGTCAGTACAGGTAAAACCATCTGTAACGAAATCCACTCTACCCGTGATGACAAAACCTACGCACTCGATGAAGCTTTTAATCTACTGCAAACCTATAGCACCTCTGAAGTCATACTCACACTTGAGAGTAAAGAGATAGACAAAGAGTGGCTGGTACATTATCTTGAACTTGAGTCATTGCACTATTCTGTCAATACCAAACGCTTTAAAGTCTCATTTCAAAATGCACTCTTTACACGTATTTTTGATATAAACTCTTTTCTCTCTAGTATTGAGTTTTTAGACCTTGAGCGTCACCCTTACACTACTGAGTCTTTGGCTGTGCTTATAGACTTTATTATTGAACATGATGAGAGCATTATAGAGAAGATGAACAAACCTCAGTTTCTTGGCAATAACCGCTATATGTACATCGGTAACAACGCTATGGAGCAACTCTCTGTCATTTCACGTGATCCTGCTGACATTACCCTGCTTGACCTCATAGACAAAACCTCCACTGCTTTTGGGAAACGTTTACTTAAAGAACGTCTGCTCAACCCCATTTGTGACAAAGAACTGTTAGAAAAACGGTATGATTTGACAGAACTACTTTTGCCAAATATTAACCGTTTTGAGACACACCTGAAGCAGATTTATGACTTAGAACGTATAACAAGACGTATCAAGCTTCGTAAGCTGCATCCTGTTGAGTTAACATATATTGTTATGTCACTTGAAGCCATTTTAAAACTTTTGGAAGATGCACAGAAAAATGGACTTGAGATAGAAGAAAATCTCTATGATGAGACAGGTGAAATGCTAAAAGTACTCCATGACACTTTTGAACTAGATATCTGTGCACGCTTTCGTATAGAACAGATAAATGACAATCTTTTTAAAGATGGTATCTATCCTGCCATTGACACTATCGTCAAAACACAAAGAAAAGAAGTTGACAAGATGGAGTCTGTGGCACAGCATGTGGAGAGTCTCTTTGAAAAAGACAAGCTTTTTACAGGTACAACCAAACATGCTACAGTTGCTTACTTGGAGAGTGAGGGGTACTACCTAAATCTTACAAAAAACAGGTTCACTCTCATAGAAAAATCACTCAAAGAGTCATTTGTCACTATTGACAATCAACACTATTTCTTTAAAGATTTTCAATACAAGTACCTCAAAAATGCAGTCAA
>JALWME010000108.1 GCA_027083995.1 Sulfurovum sp. | reverse complement strand
GCTCTTGGTGCTGCAGGTATCACGGTAAACAAAAACACTGTACCAGGTGAGACTAGAAGTCCATTTGTAACTTCTGGTGTACGCATCGGTTCTCCTGCACTGACTAGCCGTGGGATGAAAGAAAAAGAGTTTGAGATTATTGCCAACAAGATTGCTGATGTACTTGACAATGTCAATGATGCAGCACTTCATGCAAAGATAAAAGATGAGATGAAAGCGTTGGCTCAGAACTTTGTAATTTATAAAAAGTCAATTTACTAAGCATTGAAAGTTTTTAACTTAGAGCTATATGATAGCTACTACTACATCAAACGCAATACGATTGTTGAACAAATACAGTTTAACAATCGTACCTTTTATGCAAAGTTTGAGCGTATGAATGAACCCCTTACTCCTCTAGTGTTAGAACAACATTTTCATAGAGAATATACCATTGCTGTACCACTACTTCAAGACAATCATACAAATTATTTAGTCATAGAATATAAAGGCGAAGAGTATCAACGATTTTACCATCTTGTGAAACACCTCTTTAAAACACTTGAGATAGAAAACTACCATATCTACCAAGGTAAAGATAAAGAACGTTTACAAGTTTTTATAGAAGTAGATAGACTCTCATTAGAGAATGCACATACAAAACTCCAAGAACTTTCAGATGCACTCAAAGAAAAAATGGTCAAAAAATGGAAGTGTCTCCCTTCTGTTTCTTTGCCAGAAGCATATAATATAGTTACACTTCCCTACAAAAAAATAGAGATATTATTTTAACCCACTAATATATTTTGCAAGAGCAATAATATGTTCACTAGAGAGATTTATGGTCGAATCTTTCATTATCTGACTACTTTTATGCATAGTAAATGCTCCAACATCCTCATCCTGATCTCTATATGCTCTTATAAGTAGTGCCAATCGAGTAGCATCCATACCTGCTATTGCACCGACACCTGACTTAGGACTTTTTGTACCATTTTCACCATGACATATGGCACAACGTTTTTTATAGAGCTTTGCTCCATCTATAGCAACCGATAAAACACCATCTGCCTTATTCGATTTTTCTTTGTCAGCTGCCACAATACTCACACTAGCAAGTAATACAATCATTAGTATATATTTCATTTCAAACCTCCTGTAAATAAATTTTTTCTTTACAATTATATCACCTAAGGACTTAATCAAAAATCAATGAATCATCATACTATCGCCTTAATATATTCTTTATTTCAATCCTCATCTATCCGTAATCCATTATATTAAAATATCTCCATACTAAAAATTTGTTTTCTTTCCTACCAAGTCAAGCTGCCATATTTCAACCCATGGCTATATCTTTAGCATTTGGACTTGCCTGGGGTACAGTACTGAATCTACTTTATCTTCCTGTTCTATATACCTTTCTAAATAAAAAGTATCTAGGGTTATAGTTTAATATGCTATAATTAATCCAAAATAATTCTCGGAGATTTCACCCTATGAATGATCATAACCTAGATGACCTTATCATCGATGATATAGAACCTAAGAACTCTAAAACAAAAAGTTTTTTAACCATTATCGCACTGCTCATTGTGGTGCTTATTGTAGCTATAATCCTTACAAAAATTATACTTAAAGATCCTAATTCAGCAAGACTGGCTTTAGAAGAAAATAATACTGAACTTATAAGTCCTGAACTTACTTTACAAAGTGTCACACAAACACCTGAGAAAAAGGAAGAACCGAAGGCACCAGTAGTTATACCAAAACCTCAAGTAGTTAAGCCTTCAGTTGTTAAAAAAGTAGAAAAGATTACACCACCTACCGTACAAATAACCAAAGAGTTTTCACAAGAAACGAGTGCAAATGCACAAAAAGAGAAAGAAGCAAAACTTGCACAAAAACGTAAAGAAGCAGAAGCCAAAAAGAAGGCTGAAGAGGCGGCTGTAAAAAAAGCCCTTGAAAAAGAACGTATCACCAAAGAAAAAGTTCTTAAAGCAGAACGTACCGAAAAAGAGGTACTCGCTAAAAAAGAACTTCAAAATACCAAACCAGCAAACAGTGGGTATTATATTCAAGTAGGATCTTTTGCACAGACACCTAGTACACGCTTCCTTTCTATCATCAAAAACTCTGGTTTTGACTATAAAATTACACCTGTATCCAGTACAGGTACCAAAAAACTGCTTATAGGCCCCTACACTAATAGAAAAGAAGCAAATATAGCACTGGTACGTGTAAAAGACCGCATCAATAAAGGTGCCTTTGTTGTCAAAAAGTAATACACAATGCATAAAACATTACTCTTTGACCAACTCACCCCTGTGGCACTCTATGGAAAGATAAAAGAGGTTTTTCCAAATGAAATCACTATGCTTTTTGAATCAGTGGTCAACACCTCTGACGGTAATTTTTCTTTTATTACCATAGGTGCAAAAGAACGATTATCATATAAAAACAAAAATACAATCTTTATCGATGAAAATGGTACAAAAAATATTTTAGATATAGACCCTTTTGCATTTCTAAAAAATTATTATGCATCTGTTGATAAAACAATGTATAAAACAAAAGCAAAAGCGCTTGGATTTTCTTTTATAGACGGATTTATAGGGTTTATTGCCTATGATATGGTAAAGGTTTTTGAGCCTACACTTGAAGCAGTCATGGATGATTTGCTTGACCCTTTAGATACACCCGATTTAGACTTAGTACGCCCATCTATTATCTTGGCATTTTCACATAAATCTTCCAAACTTACACTCATACTCAATGATGAAAGTATGAAAAAAAGCCTAGATGATATAGAAAATATCTTATACGCTTCCTCTACACCCATGCCACTAAAAGCTGTGGTACTAGAGGGTGAAGGTAGTTTTAGTATAGATGAAGAGCGTTATAAAAAACTTGTAGATACGTCAAAAGAAAATATACGTTCAGGAGACATATTTCAAATACTCCTTTCTAACCGTTATACCCAAAAAGGCTATATTGACCCTCTAAGCTTTTACAGAGTACTGCGCTCCAAAAATCCTTCACCTTACCTCTTTTTACTTGACTATGAAGAGTTCTCTATCTGTGGTTCCAGTCCTGAAGTAATGGTACGTTTAACAGATGGTGAGATACTTCTTCGTCCCATAGCAGGTACACGTAAACGTGGAAAAAATGCTCACAGAGACAAAGAACTTGAACTTGAAATGTTAGCAGACCCTAAAGAGTGTGCCGAACACCTCATGCTCATAGACCTAGGACGTAATGATGTAGGACGTGTAGCCAAAACAGGTACAGTAAAAGTAACAAATATGATGCGTGTAGAGAAATACTCTCACGTGATGCACATGGTTACAGATGTAGAAGCAAAGCTTGATGAAGACAAAGATATGTTTGACCTCTTTGGGGCAACCTTTACAGCAGGTACCATGACAGGTGCACCCAAAATAGAAGCGATGAAACTCATAGCTAAATTTGAAGGACTTAAACGTGGATTTTATTCTGGAAGTGTCGGCTACTTCTCTTTTGATGGTAACATGGACTCCTCCATCGCCATACGTACATCGCTTATCAAACCTGACAGTATCACTCTGCAAGCTGGTGGTGGGGTAGTAGCTGACTCCATCCCTGAACTAGAGTATCTCGAAATGAACAATAAGCTAGGTGCCCTGCTTGCAACACTTAAAGAGATGGAGAATTTATAGATATGGCAAAAGAAATTTTTGCCATCTTCGGAAACCCAGTTTCTCACTCCAAATCCCCTCTTATGCATAATTTAGCCTTTCAAGGGCTTCAGTATAATGCGTGTTATACCCGTCACCTTTTAGAAGATGGTACAAAACTCAAAGAGACTTTTTTTCGCTTGGGACTCAAAGGTATTAACATTACAGTGCCCCACAAAGAAGCTGCATTTAATGCCTGTGATGTACTAGATCCTTTTGCCAAAAAAATTGGTGTGGTCAATACCATAGTGGAACGGGAGGGCAAGCTTTATGGATACAACACCGATGCCCCTGGATTTTTAAAAGCCATTTCGGAATTTAAAGAAGTAAAAACAGTACTCTTTTTAGGGGCTGGTGGCACAGCACAGTCAACATCGAATATCTTACGTGATGAAGGCTATAGTGTTACGCTACTCAACCGTAGCGAA
>JALWME010000107.1 GCA_027083995.1 Sulfurovum sp. | reverse complement strand
TTCAACGGGTTTTGCTGTAGAACCTACCTTATCAAATACAATTGTCATAAGGAATACTCCTTAAATTGTATTAATTTATCTCTCTTTGTGCAAAGAAAAAATTGATTTCATTGATTGCATTTTCAACAGAGTCAGAACCATGTACAGCGTTGGCATCAATACTGTCTGCAAAATCTGCTCTGATTGTACCAGGCTTGGCTTCAGCTGGATTGGTAGCACCCATAAGATCTCTGTTTGTTTGCATTGCATTGTCACCTTCAAGTACTGTTACAACAACAGGACCAGAAACCATAAACTCTACAAGCTCTTTAAAGAAGGGTCTCTCGGCATGTATAGCATAAAATGCTTCTGCATCTACACGAGAAAGTCTGATTTTTTTTGTCGCGGCAATTCTAAGTCCTGCTGCTTCAAATCTAGCCAATATTTGACCTACTACATTTTTTGCTACTGCATCTGGTTTGATGATTGATAGTGTTTGTTCCATATTTATTCCTAGATATAATTTCTTCATTTAATAGAAGTATTTCGGGCGGAATTATATCGAAAATAATTTTAAAGGGGGTTTAAACTGTAGAGACTATGGGGATTAAAAGTGTGTATCGGAAAGTCCGATACACAAAATAAATAACAATTAATCGTCAATTACTGGTTTTCTTGCTTCTCTATCTTCGATAGAAACATCTTCTCTCATTGGCATATCAACATCAAAGTTTTCAACACCATACTCTAGACCATCAATGTAGTTTTCACCTTTAAAGTGTTCTTTATACTCACCAGTAAATGGCATATCCCAAGTAATACAACCTTCAGTAGGACATGCTTCAGCACATGCTGGAGAATCAAAGTGATCTACACACTCTACACATTTATCAGGATATACATAGTAGTACTCCTCTTCTAGTGGATTATCATCCTCATCTACGATTGCTTCTACTGGACATTCGTCAATACAAGCTGCACAGTTGATACAAGTATCATTAATAATTACTGCCATTTTTATTCCTTTATATTAAATATAACCAAACTATAGCAAAAAAAATTAAATAAACCTTTAATCTCAAAATTATTTTTAAAAAAATTTTTTTTACGCCCTATTTCCCAACAAAATGTTAAATACTTAGATACTTTTTAATCTCATCTGCTCTTGGGGTTTGCTCCCATGTAAAATCTTTATCTTCACGACCAAAATGTCCATAAGCCGCTGTTTTTCTATAGATAGGTCTAAGTAAATCTAACTCATCCATAATTCCTTTGGGAGTAAGGTCAAACAACTCTTTTACACAAGCTATAATCATCTCTTCTTCTGCGTTTGCTGTACCATGTGTATCTACATAAATAGAAACAGGTTGTGCTACACCTATAGCATAGGCTATTTGAAGTGTGACTTTTTCACATGCTCCTGCTGCTACAAGATTTTTGGCTACATACCTTGCAGCATACGCAGCTGATCTGTCAACTTTTGTAGGATCTTTCCCAGAAAAAGCTCCTCCACCATGAGGACAGCTCCCACCATAAGTATCTACAATGATTTTTCTGCCAGTCAGCCCTGCATCTCCTTGGGGTCCCCCTATGACAAAACGCCCTGTGGGATTGATATGATAAATAATATCATCATGTATAAGTTCTTTTGGGATTACTGCCTTGATTACCTCTTCTAGTACTGCTTTTTGTACCTGTGCCAGACTCACATTATTATGATGTTGCGTAGAGACAACGATAGTATCTATAGCTACAGGTTTATCATCTACATACTTTACTGAAACCTGTGCTTTCCCGTCTGGACGTAAAAAAGGAACGGTACCACTTTTACGCACTTGTGCAAGTTTTGCTGTTATTTTGTGTGCCAGCGAGATAGGTAAAGGCATCAGTTCGGGTGTCTCTTTACATGCATA
This sequence comes from Sulfurovum sp., assembly GCA_027083995.1. Next base: position 2,235 of record JALWME010000107.1, on the reverse strand, counting down.
CCCAAACATAAGTCCTTGGTCACCAGCCCCTATTTCACCAGAAATCTGATCTACCCCTTGGTTAATGTCTGAACTCTGTTCACCTATACCATTAAGCACACCAGCTGAACGATAATCAAACCCAAATTGGGCATCCGTATAGCCTATCTCTTTTATCACCTCTCTTGCAATCTCCTGCATCGGTGCATACGCTGTCGTCTTTAGTTCTCCTGTAATCACACAAAAACCATTGCTTACCAAGGTTTCACAAGCCACTCTTGCCTGTGGGTCACGCTCTATAATATAATCTAATATCGCATCTGAAATCTGGTCTGCCATTTTATCTGGATGACCCTCTGTGACTGATTCACTTGTAAAAATATAAGAATTGGACATTATTATTCCTTAATAATATTTGTTCACTGTCACTGAACTTTAAAAAATATCCTGCAGGATGCTTTTTGAAATTCATATGGCTTCAATAGGCTCAGTCACCAACACTGTCAAGTCACTGAGCTTGTCAAAGTGCTACACTATTCTTTTTGCCAATTGCTCTGGCAATAAACCTAAACTCTCCTCTACCAGCTTAGTATTCCCATGGGTAATAAAAGCATCATCATATTCAAAAGAGGTTAATACTACATCTTCTATAGCATTTTCACTTAAACACTCCAGTAGTGCAGAACCTACCCCGCCTTTTTTCGCTGAGTCTGAAAAGACATACCATTGTTTATACTTTTTCGCAAGGGTCAGTAGCATCTTTTCATCCAAAGGCTTCACAAAACGTAAATCCAAAATAGCCACTTTGACTTCAGTAAGTTCAGCAACTTTCTGAGCCCGTCCTACTGCGTTACCATAACCTATAAAAAGTATCTCTTCTCCCTCTTGCAACAATACAGACTTTCCTAATTCATAGACAGGACTTTCACAATCCTCTGCTATAAAAGCACCTCTGGGGTATCTAAAAGCACAAGGATGGCTGTACTCCTTTGCAAATGCCATACAAAGCTTCATGGTACTTTCATTATAGGGAGCAAGCAGTGTCATATTTGGGATAGCTCTCAAATAAGAGATGTCAAATGCCCCTTGATGCGTCTCACCATCTTCTCCTACAATACCTGCTCTATCAAGTGCAAAAGCAACACCTAAATCCATAAGTGCAATATCATGAATGACCTGATCGTATCCGCGTTGCAGAAAAGTTGAATAGATGGTACAAAAAGGTTTAAATCCCTCTTTGGCCAGTGGTCCCATAGAGGTAACAGCATGCTGTTCTGCAATAGCTACATCCCAAAAGCGTTCTGGGTATTTTTCTATCGCCGCAGCTAATCCTGTACCCGAAGGCATGGCAGCAGTAACGCCTACTACCTTTTCATCTTCATCTGCCAAAGCCACTAATGTCTCTGAAAAGATTGCTGTGGCAGCTTTAGCCCCATTCTTTTTGGGAGCCATTCCTGTTTTGAGATCAAAGGCACTTACACCATGCCAGTGTTCTTTTGTCCCCTCAGCTATCTCATACCCCTTACCCTTCGTTGTTTGTGCGTGTATTAAGACTGGCTTGCCAAGTGCTTTTGCCACCTCCATAGTCTCAATAAGTGTTCCTATATCATGTCCATCTACAGGACCAATATACTCTATACCCATCTCTTCAAAGAGTATGCCTGGGGTGATAAGCTTAAATGACTCTTCAAACCTTTTTGCCATATAACTTGCACTTTCTGGTAGGTGTTCAAGTACTTTTTCTACCTTTCCCTTAAATCTCTGATAAAAAGATCCTGCCATTGTTTGAGAGAGTAGCTTGGATATAGCACCGATAGGTTTTGCTATACTCATTTCGTTGTCATTTAAAATAATCACTACAGGGTATTTTCTGTCACCCAGTTCATTGAGTGCTTCATAAACCATACCTGCAGACATAGAACCATCGCCTATCAATGCTACAGGTATACGGTCTTCACCTTTAAGTGCTATGGCTTTGGCAGCTCCTACTGCTAAAGATATGGATGTAGAAGAGTGTCCTGCCACATAGTAGTCGTACTTCGATTCACCTGGCTTTGTGTATCCACAAATACCACCAAACTGGCGTAAAGTAGAAAAAGAGTCCCATCTATCTGTTAGAAGTTTATGTGCATAGGCTTGATGACTTACATCAAAAATAAATGGGTCTTTTTCTACATCAAAAACCTTATGCATTGCTACTATCAAATCTGTTGCACCCATCGTTGAACTTAAATGTCCACCATTTTTACTTACAGT
>JALWME010000106.1 GCA_027083995.1 Sulfurovum sp. | reverse complement strand
TGTTACTGGAGTTAGAGCCTACAAAAGTTTTTATGCCTAAAATTTCTGCACACAGGCTTATAGACAATCTTCTTTCAAATGCAATTAAGTATTCTGATGTAGGAGACAGTATTACACTTATGCTTAAAGATAATGTACTGAAAGTAAAAGATACAGGCATAGGGATAGATAGAAAGGTGCAAGAGGATATATTTAGACGCTACCAAAGGGCCAATGAAGAGAGAGGTGGTTTTGGTATAGGACTAAGTATTGTCCTTGCAATTTGCAAGAAGTACAAAATCAAGCTGGACTTAGAGTCTGAAAAAGGAAAAGGAAGTACTTTTATACTTACGTTTCCTCCCATGAAAAAATGATATTACTCCACAGAGTCCATTAAGATACCGATAATATCTGTCATAGTAAGAATACCTTGAAGTTCATTGTTGTCAATCACCAAAAGACGTTTGATACTTGAATTTACCATCATCTTTGCAGCATATTTGACATCCAATTGTGCTGAGACACCCATAGCAGGGATTGCCGCGATATCATAGACATTAAGCAAGTCAATATCTCCATCTTCTGCTACGATACTTTGCAAGATATTTTTAAAAGTGACTAAGCCATAGGCACCACCTGCATGTGTTTTCTCTACGATAATAGAACGCACAGAGTGTGTACGCATCAGTTTCAATGCTTCTCGTACTGTGGCAGTAGGTGCTACTGAGATAAGTTTTTCTTTTGGGGTCATTACATCTTTTACTAACATTGTTTTTTCCTTATAACATACATTTTATATCATCTTCAAAATGTTGAAGCTCTTTGGTATCCAGTCCTGCTACATGACTAAGTGGTAGAGTAAAGGCAAAACCAGAGTTTTCTGGATTGTCTATATCAAACTCTTCTCGCAGTGCTTTCATCACTTTCATAGAGAGTTTACGAGGTAAAACAAAGAGTAGTGCTGAGACATTTTCCTCTAATGTTAGCCCAAAAAATACTTTCTTCTCCTCTAGTCCTATGCTTTTGCCATGGAGTATAGTTACAGAACCAGCTCCATGTGTTTTAGCTACTTCTATGGCTGCTTCTTCATCTTTGTCTTGTATGACAGCGATGAGTGCGGTAAATTTCATGATACTTCTCCTTTAACCTGAGATTGTTTTTCTCTTTTCTTTTTGTAATACTCTGCATGTATACCATATCCCATAACCGTGAGCATTGGAAATAAAGAGGCAAAAGCGATAAGCCCAAAACCATCTATGAGAGGGTTTCGTCCTTCAATATTTTGTGCAAGGCCAAGACCCAAGGCTGCTACAAGAGGCACAGTTACGGTAGAGGTTGTCACACCTCCTGAATCATAAGCGATAGGTACGATGTACTTGGGTGCAAAGTATGTAAATAAAATAACCAAAATATACCCACCTATAATATAGTAATGGATAGGGTCACCGCAGACGAGTCTGTATGCTCCAAGTGAGATACCCACAGCCACACCAAGTGCTACAACCATTCTAAGGATATTTTGTTTAATATTGCCTTGACTAATCTCTTCTGCTTTGATGGCGATAGCAAGAAGGGCAGGCTCTGCCATTGTGGTGGAAAAACCAATGAGAAAGGCAAAAAGGTAGATAAGTAGGTTGTTCCCCATACCAGTAAGTTGTAAAGCGATTGTCTCTCCAATGGGGAAAAGCCCCATCTCCAGCCCCACGATGAAGGCATAAAGTCCCAATACAACCATAACGATACCTGTGATAATTTTATGCAGATGTGCTACAGGTTTTTTGATAATAGCATATTGAAAAAAGAAGATAACTATCAAAATAGGCATCACATCTTTGATTGTATCTACAAGTGCCATAAAGGTATCATAGATTGAAAATACATAGGTACTTGCCTCTGCTTTTGCATTGTCAGTGGGAGTCAATGCTGTTTGTACAATATGAGGAATATCCATAAAGTTATACACGATGATACCGTAAACCTGTACAAATATCATAGGGGTAAGTGACGCAAAGGCGATGAGACCAAAACCATCTATGGCAGGGTTACGCCCTTTAATGCTCGATGCAAGACCAATACCAAGAGCAGCTACAAGTGGTACGGTGACTGTGGATGTCGTTACCCCTCCACTGTCATAGGCAAGTCCGATAATCTCTTTGGGGGCAAAAAAAGTGACAATCACCACTAAAATGTATCCGCTTATGATGTAGTAGGCGATAGGGTGCCCCAGTAATATACGCAGTGTGCCTAAAGCAATAGCAAAACCAACAGAGAGAGCCACAGTCATACGGAGCCAGAAAGCATCAATGAGTCCATTGGATATGAGTGCAGCTTTATCGGCTATGGCGATGAGGGCTGGTTCAGCTACTGTGGTGGAAAAACCTATGGTAAATGCAAAGAGTAAAAGCCAAAAGACAGAACCTTTTTTAGCAAAGTCTATAGCTAGTCCTTCACCTATGGGAAAAATACCCAGTTCCAAACCACGGATAAAGAGTGCAAGCCCAATAGCTACGATGATTAACCCAATGACAATAGAAGTAAGATTATCTGGCACAGACTGGATGATGAGTCCTTGAAAAAGTGCTACAACAACGATAATGGGAAAGAGGTCTTTAAAAGCGTTTTTTAAATCCCCTGCAAATATCTTTATACTCTCTTTCATGGGTATTATTATACCAAGCATAAATCATGTTTATGAACCATAGATATATTTTTTAGTTTTTTTGAAGTGTTTGTCTCTTTTTGTACCACATTTTTATCTTCTCTCTTGGAACAAACTCTAGTATGGTAGCATTGATACAAAAACGCTGTTTACCACCAGGAGCATCGTTAAAGACATGGCCTAAGTGGGCTCCAGATTTTTTAGCAAGTATTTCTACACGTTTCATGCCATAACTGTTGTCCTCTTTTTCTATGACACTGCCATCTACTGCTTTATAAAAACTAAGCCAGCCTGAACCAGAATTAAACCTATCACGTGTATCAAAAAGGATGTCTCCTGATATTTTATCTACAAAGACGCCATCGCCTGTATGTTTAAACGCTTCATACTGCTTACAAAAGCGTCCATCTGTTTTTTGTCTAAAGGCAACATCGTAGCCTTCACTGTCCGCACCTAGTTTAAATGCACCTACTGCTTTATAAAATGTTTTTTCATCCATGTAGCCAGTGTAAGCTTCCACCTCTTTGCCATCTTCTATAAATAGAATGGTAGGTGTACCTTGTATCTTGGTTTTGAGTGTAAATCCTTTTAGTGCATCTTGATGAACTATTCTTAGAGGTATCGTTCCTTGGTAGCCGTCTGTGACATTCTTTTTGAATTTTTCACAAAACCTACAGTGCTTGGCATCTATGACTACTATCTCTTTACCCCCTAGTGGTGAGATGGTATCTATGGCTATTTTCTCTTTACCAAACTTTACCCCTGTGGAGTGGTTTGGACAGTAACCAAAGGGATTTTTTGCCAAATAGTTTTGGTGGTAGCTTTCAGCAGGGTAAAACTTTTTTAAAGGTTTTATCTCTGTGGTGATAGCTCCATAACCATTTTTAGTAAGCAGTTTTTGGTAGACCTTTTTTGTTGCCAGTGCTACATTTTTTTGTGCATCATTGGTATAGTACAGTGCAGAACGGTAGTTTGTTCCTCTGTCATTTCCTTGTCTGTTCCCTTGTGTTGGGTCATGAAGTTCCCAAAATGACTTAATGAGTTGTTCTGTAGAGATTTTATGCTCATCATAGGTAACTTTTACTACTTCGGTATGATTGGTAATGCTATTGTCATTTTTGTGTTTAAGTACACTTTCATAGGTAGGGTTGTCATATAAACCTCCTGCATATCCTGAGGTGGCACTTATTACTCCCTCGAGGTTTTCAAAGTATTTCTCTACACCCCAAAAACATCCTGCACCAAAGATAATGGTTTGTGTCTTTGCAAAAAGTCCTGTAGTAAAGACAAGGCTAAATCCTAAAAAAAATATAATTTTTCTCATAAGTTATCTTCTCCTGTAGTTTACTGTTAGAAAGTGTAGCATAGTATGTGTGTAGTATTTATAGATTGTTTTGGATTATACCTAAAATCAATTAGAAGTTATCTCGGGAATACTAGATGTATATAATGCACCCCAAAAACTAGACCACTTAAATCAACTTTCTTATTCCAAATGATAGAATAGAAATAGAGAATAAAAGGAATGAGAATATGAGCAAGA
>JALWME010000105.1 GCA_027083995.1 Sulfurovum sp. | reverse complement strand
CTTGAAGCGTTTGAAGCACTCACTGAGCATATACTCAACCGCCTTAGCCCTGAGCGTGTTTTCATCACCAAAGGCATAGTAGACCATCTTGACCACTCGTCATCAGAGCAGTTTGTGGGTGGTAAGCTTGGTATAGACGCTACAGAGGATGAAGTAGAAAAGGGTGTGGATGAACTGCTTACAGACAAAGCATTGTTAGAGAAGATGCAGGAGATAGATACACATATAGTAGGGCTTAAGCAGTACATGAAAAAGACCAAAAACCCTGTGTGTATCATCACTGTGAACAAAGAAGAGTCACAACTCAAAGTCATCAAAAAGCTCAAAATACTTAAAAAACATATCAAACTGCTCATCATCGTAGACAAGGCTAACAATGACCTAAAAGACCCCTATATGCTCATTTGGCGTGTGGTAAACAATATAGATGCAGGGCGTGATGTAGTACTTACTCCTTTCATAGCCATAGATGCTACAAACAAGAGTATGCTAGACGGTTTCAAACGTGAATGGCCTGGAGATACTTTCTGTACGAAGTCAGTACTAGATGACTTACAGGAAAAAGGGATTATAGAGATAGATAAGAAGTTTATTAGGAAGTTTGGGTTGTTACCGTTTTAATTAACTTTTATCTATTTTTAAACTAAATAAGATAATATTCTTTTGTGAATAAAAATTATCATTTAAAAGGAATAACATGTTAGTAACTAAAAAAGCTCCAGATTTTACAGCTACAGCTGTACTTGCAGACGGTCAAATAGTAGAGGATTTTAACCTTATGGATAACTTAGGGGAAAAGGGTGCAGTACTTTTCTTCTATCCACTTGACTTTACATTTGTATGTCCATCAGAAATTATCGCATTTTCTAAAAGAGCAGTTGACTTTAGAGAAAGAGGCATCAATATCATTGGTGTATCTGTAGATAGCCAATTTTCACACTTCGCATGGAGAGAGACGCCAGTAGCTAAAGGTGGTATCGGTAGAGTTGATATGCCACTTGTAGCAGACCTTTCTAAGCAAATCGCTAGAGATTATGATGTACTTCTTGATGATGCGGTAGCACTTAGAGGTTCTTTTCTTATAGATGCTGATGGTACAGTAAGACATGCTGTGATTAACGATCTCCCATTAGGAAGAAACATTGATGAGATGATCAGAATGGTGGATACTATGCTGTTTACTAACGAGCATGGTGAAGTTTGTCCTGCTGGTTGGGTTAAAGGTGATGAAGGTATGAAAGCTGATACTGAAGGTGTTGCTGAATATCTCGCAAAACATGAGGGAGACCTATAGGGTTTCTCTTTCCCACTTTTGGTGGGGGTATACTTGAGTTTATCCACGGGTTTTTGGGTAAGTTTAATTATGCTAAGAAAGGACAGATATGACAGATTATGCAGTACTGCTTAAAGAGAGTGGGCTCAAAGCGACATTTCAACGTATGAATATCCTAGAGAGTATAGAGTCTCGCGGTCATATGTCTATTGAGACTATTTATGAAGAGGTGGTAAAAAGACATCCTTCTCTTTCACTGGCAACAGTATATAAAAATATTATACTTATGGTAGAAAATGGTGTCTTGACAGAAGTACCTATAGAGGGAAAAAAGTCTAAATATGAGTTGGCTAAAACAGACCATATACATCTGGTATGTACAGCGTGTGGAGAAGTAGAAGACAGACCACACAACATCAGTGCAGATGCCCTGTTCAGCTCTATGGCAAGTGAAGAGAACTTCTCCTTATCCAAACAGCAAATAAACCTTTATGGGGTTTGTGCAGAGTGTAAAGAGGCAGTTGCCTCGTAAATTTAGAACTTAAATAGAACTTTGAATTTAAGTTCTTTTTGACTTAGCATACCAAAGTCTCTACTATCTATACTGTAGGGGTTTGTCCCTTCTACATAATAGGCATCATCTTGAACATATTTTACTCTTTTTATCATAGTACCATAATCCCTTTTTTCAAAGACTACAGTATCATCCACATTTATCTTAGTATTTTCAAAGATTTTACGGCAAACAACTCTCTGTCCACTTTTGTACAACGGATAGAGAGAGTCACCGTATATTTTAAATATTTGAAGCATTAAAGTACAGGATATACCACATCTTCATTGGGTGCATAAGGAGACTTTGCTACTTTTGTTTTAATCCCTTTTATTTTCCAGAAGATTTCTGCAAACCTGTTTACTTCGGCTAATAGTTCCATTGCTTTATCACGGGATGTATGTTGTTTGGCTGCACTTCCTAGCATCATGATGCTGTGTACAATTGTATGAATCTCTGGGTTTTCAGCAATTTGTGGAGGCTTGATGAAGTCACCCCAAATGATACATATCTCTTCTTTACATTTGACAGCCTCAGACTCTTTTACTGCTACATAGCGTGCTATATCGTTATGATATCCTGTGCCTGTACCCTCTGCAGCATTTATCAGATCAACCATTCTTATGACCGAAAGTGCTGCAATCTGTGCAGTACTTGGGTCATAAATCCCACATGGCACATCACAATGTGCTTTTGCTTCTTTGAGTGTAAACATATTATATCCTTTTTTATAATGTATAACTATTAAGTATAATTATAAAGGATAAATGTATGGTTAATAAGAAAGATGAAAAATAGCTAAGTGTAATCGTGTACTCTTTTTTATAAAAAGGAAAAGCCTCTCTTATTTAAAGAGAGCGGTACCTACACGAACAAGATTCGATCCGCATTTGATAGCCAGTTGATAGTCATCGCTCATACCCATAGAGCAGATGGTAGCACCTTCTTTTTCAAGTTTTTCATAGATGCTATAGGTAGTCTCAAAACTTTGTTGTATCAGCTTGTTATCTTCAGAGTGTGCCCCTATACTCATCACACCTTTGAGGTTTATATTGGGACAACTCTCTTTGATAGTTTGATATATATCATATGCTTCTTCAGTAGAAAAACCTGATTTACTTGTCTCTCCAGCAGCATTGATTTGTAAAAGAGCGTGCATTTTTGTATCTTTTACTGCTAACTTTTTATTGAGTTCTTCTGCTAGGCTTAGGCTGTCAAGTGACTGCATAAGGGTAGGGCGTAGGTCTATAAGGTTGTTGATTTTGTTTTTTTGCAGTGAACCTATCATGTGCCACTCTATGGGTAATGCTTCTAAAGCAGTCATACGTTCTTTGAGTTGTTGTACTTGGTTTTCACCAAAAGCACGTTGTCCAAGCTCATAGAGCGTAGAGATGTTTTCAATACATGTATACTTTCCTACACCCACAAGTTTTACGATATGGTGTTCTGAGACAGTGATACGTGTTTGTTCTATGTTCCAGATGATTTCATCGAGATTTGCCCTTAAATGTTCTTTGTCTAGTATACGCATTAGTTCCCCCATAATCTGTTAATATCATTATACAATCCTAAACCCATAAGTCCAAATAGCATGACCCATCCTGCAATGGTCATATACATCATGACAGTGTCACTGGCACTCTTGCCCGTGAACATCTCATAAAGGTTAAACATGATATGCCCGCCATCAAGAGCTGGGATAGGAAGAAGGTTTAACACCCCTAGGTTTACAGAGATGAGTGCAGTAAAGAAAAAGAGTGCGAGTATCCCTGCATGACTGGCTTGTGCGGTTACATCTACTATGGTAATGATACCGCCTAGTTTATCTGCACCTACGACACCAGTAAGAAGTTTCTGTACAGATTCGACGATGAGCCATGAGGCTTTTTTGGTTTCATCCCATGCATAGCCAATACCCTCCAGCAAACCAAAGTAAACTGTAGTCTGTTCACCTAAAGGGCTTATGCCTATAATACGTCTTGTAATTTTCTCACCAAAGATATTTTTATCCTCTATGGTCTTTGGTATAAGTTGCAAGGTGAGAAGTTGCTGGTTACGCTCTATTAAGAGGCTTACATTACTCTTGGTATCATTGATTAGTTTTCCTATATCTTCCCAATAGGTGATGTTAATACCATTAATTTGTATGAGTTTGTCATTTTTAAGCAAAGCAGCTTTCTTTGCAGGTGTTCCTTCTCCAACTGTACCTACATAGGGTAAGAGTTTAGGCACACCTAAGTTTGCGATGGCAAAGTAGAGGATGAATGCCAGTAAAAAATTTGCAAAAGGTCCTGCAAGTAAAATGACTATACGTTGCCAAGGTTTCTTGGCATTATAAGAGTCCTCATCAAAACTTTTTTTTGTAGGATCAGCATCATCCTG
>JALWME010000104.1 GCA_027083995.1 Sulfurovum sp. | reverse complement strand
GCAAAAAGTAGTTTGTATCTGTCACCTCTTGTACATGGTATTTCTTTAGCATCTCTATATGTGAGAGTTTCCATTCAAAATGACTTTCATCATAATAATTGTATGCCAGTCCATCAGGCGTGATGAGCCTTTTTAGAGTGTTAGCTGAGTTCATCGCTGGATTTATAAGTACTGCCTTAAGCCCAAATTTCTCTGCCAAATAGATACTATAAAACCCACCAAGTGAAGAGCCTATGAGCGATACATCATTATAGGTATGTATGAGTTCTTCTAAAGTTGCAATAGCGAGTTCAGGTACATAAGAGAGTGAAGGTGCTATGAATGGTATATTTCTTTGCTTAAAATACTCACGAAACTGTGTTGACTTTTCACCTAAGCCTGAACTTCCAAAACCATGAATATACATTATCATTACTTTTCCTATATATTTGTTTGGGTTGATTGTAACATATGTTTAAAGCTTTGGCATGTATAATAACCCAAAAAAGAAGATGATACATGGAAGACTTACCCTTATATAACATTTTTTACCCCTCAAAAACTCCCTCTAAAAAACTTATGATTATTCTGCATGGAAGGGGTGACTCTTCTAAAGGTTTTACTTGGTTACCACCTGTTTTAGGTTTGGATGATATGAACTACTTACTTTTAGATGCGCCCTACGAATACTTTGGTGGATGCTCTTGGTATGACTTGCCACCCAACCAACTCGTAGGTATAGCCCACTCTTCCAGCCTACTTGCAGACATCATGGATGAACTATTTGAAGAGCAGTTTGATGCTTCACATAGCTTCTTGTTTGGCTTCTCACAAGGGGCATTGCTTACCTTTGAATTTGGTGCAAGATATGAGAAAAAGCTTGCAGGTTATATTGCTGTTAGTGGTTACATCTATGATACTGATACACTTATAAAAGAGATGAATATGGATTTAAAAACTGCTGACTGGCTATGTACCCATGGCACAAGTGATGGTGTTTTGCCTTATAAGACTACCAAGGCACAGATAGAAGTACTTCAAAAAGCTGGCTTTAATATTGAATTTAAAAATTATGACAAAGACCATACCATGATAGAAGACGAAATACAAATGATAAAAGAGTGGATAACAAAAAGGTCTTGACAACTATCAATGATTCTATGCTTGATTTATAGCTATAATTACTTCATAATATAGCTAAAGGAGAGAAGATGAATCGCACTTCATTTTTAAAAAATTTAGAATTTTCAGACAAACAGGTTATCATCACTCTTATGCTAGAGAGTAATTTTGGCAAAGAGATACGTATTGCTTTTAAAAAAGGTCAGGTCATGAAAGAGCATAAAACAAAGTTTCCTATTACTGTTATGACAGTTCAAGGGTGCATAGAGTTTGGCATGTTGGGCGAAGTAACTACTCTTGAAGCAGGTGATGTCATAGCTGTAGATGCAAACATCATGCATCAACTCAAAGCCACAGAAGAGTCAGTGGTACGTTTAAGCTTACATAAAAGTGATTCTCTTGCTAGGGTTTCGAGTGTTTTAAAACTTTAAGTCCTTCTTTTTTTCTGTACTTCTCTCTTATATGCTTTTTCTACAAAAACACCCATACATACATCTTTGTCATCTGGACAACATTGCTTTATGCAGGGTCTTTTTATGTTTAACATATTCTTTTTCTTTCTAATATCAAATAAGTGGTACAGACCACTTTTTATAATAGGCAATTACACGTATACTCACACCTAGTAGAAATACACCCACCATAGGATAAAAAGACATCACTTTAAACATACTTAGTAGGTATACGAGTACACCTACCAGCAAGGATACCGTACCATAAAATCCAGTTTTAAATACAAAAGGTACTTCATTGATGATGATGTCTCTTATAATACCTCCACCCACAGCTGTTACAAAAGACAATACCAATACACCTGTAAGATTAAGCTCATATTCTATAGCAACCAATGCTCCAGTGATGGAAAATGACACCAAACCTATGGAGTCAGAGAGAATAAACCATGCTTTATTCTCTACACTTTCTCTTCGGTGTAAACGAAAGATAATGAGTAGCAACATAATAGTAAAAACAACTATGGCAGGTATATTATGGATAAAAATATAAGGTGTTTTATCTACGGTGATGTCGCGTATGACTCCTCCACCAAAAGCAGTAAGAAATACAGAGATAAGTACACCCAAGAAATCTAACTTTGCACGAGTTGCCACAAAAAATCCAGACATACCAAAAGCGATGATACCTATATATTCTGCTATTTCAAACATGTTAGAGGTCTATGGCGTATTTTTTAAGTGTCTCTAAGTCTATGAGTTCAAGCATCTTCTTGTGTGTTGCATGTATAAATATTTGTGGTGCCATACCATCATGTACAGCCTTTACAAATGAATGTCCACCAAGACACCAGCTCTCTCCAGGTTTTACACCTGCAAAATTGTATTGTGGCATAGGAGTTGAGAGGTCATTACCTACTTTTTTAGAATATGCCAAAAACGCTTCTGTAGCATAAATACATACTGCATGGACTGCGGGATTATGCTTACCTGTATTGCAAGAACCATCTCTATGAAAGCCTGTAAGTGGTTTAAGGCTACAAGGCTCAAGTGGTTCACCTAATACGTTGATTGATTCATCCATTATTTCTCCTTATATGATTAAAGAATTATACCTAATTGAACCCTTTTAATAGGCTAAGCTACTTCATGTTCAGTCATACCATCATTATTTTAATCATTCATCTGTCTATTCATCAACTTCATATTCAATCTCTCCAACCTCTCAGGCGTACCAATGTCCAACCACTCACCCTCATAGAGTTCTCCAGTAACCTTACCTTCTTTCATCGCTTCACGTAAAAGTGGAGCTAAGGCAGATTTGCCATAAGGTACACCCTCAAAGAGTTTGGGTGAGTAGTAGCCTATGCCCGAAAAAGTGTATTGCTTGTTGTCCACGACAAGGTTGCCATCTAAGGCAAAATCTCCCTTTGGGTTATGCTCTGGGTTGGGTACGAGTATAAGATGGGCTAGAACGTCATCTGCTAAGCGTCTGTTCTCTTGGAAGTCGTAGTCAGTAAAGACATCGCCGTTGACGACTAAAAAGGTATCATCACCCAGTAAAGGCAAAGCCTTCACTATGCCTCCAGCACTCTCAAGACCACCCTCTTCCTGTTCATCTGAGTACGCTATGTTCACGCCCCACTTAGAGCCATCACCTAAAGCTTCAGGTATTTGGTAGCCTAAGTGTGCAATGTTTATGATGATGTCTGTAATGCCCACATGTGCCAACTTCTCTATGTGCCACACAATAAGAGGGATACCCCCTGCTTTTAAGAGTGGTTTAGGTGTTACATCTGTAAGTGGTCGCATGCGAGAGCCAAGCCCAGCGGCTAGTATCATAGCTTTCATATATCAAACTTTTGTAATTTTAATTTCATTTTGGGTAAATACTCAGCAATAACTCTTTCTATAAAGATACAAATCCACACCATCATAATCATGCACAATAAAGTTTCGCGTCTCATAAGCACCTTTTTGTTCTACCTCTAAGTCCAATAGCCTTATGATATCTGCATCCATTTTATTGAGTGTTTCACCTATTTGTGAAACTGTCATAAGCAATGCCAGTTGCCCCTCTGTGTCTTCTAAAGCATTCACCACACTTTTATGTCTATTGACAATAAATGCTATTTTGTCTATCATCTCTAGTAAAAAAGCTACCTTTTCAATATTTTTACGTTTAGACATGTAGTACTTTAGAGAGCATATATTTTTTTGCTGTTTCAGAAAGCCCACTTGATGCGATTAAATCAACTTCCTTTTGAAGCTTTTGGGACAATAAATGCTTAATCTCCACAATGCGTGAAAACGCGGAAAATCCTTCATATTTTTTTACAAAGGTATCCTCAATGTGATATAAAATATCAACATCACTCTCATCTGTATAATCCCCATGAGCATATGAGCCTACAACACCATCAATAATAAATCCATTACGTGCCAAATCAGGTTTGAGTGTTTTCAGTATTGAAATAATATCCATGGTTAAAGACACCTTTTTATTTTATTATACACTACTTTTAAGTAATTTGACAAATGAATCCAACTCTTCATACTTAGAAGCCACATCCAAAACATACTTCAATACCAAAGGTATATCATCCAAATAGGCATCTTTACCATCTCGCAAGCTAAGCCTAGCAAAAATCCCCAG
>JALWME010000103.1 GCA_027083995.1 Sulfurovum sp. | reverse complement strand
AGATTATTAATATAGCAGGAAAATTTGCAAAAGGCTTCTTGAGAAGTCCTTTGACCTCTGTGCTGGGTGCCTTCCTGCTTCTAATGGGATATATGGCATTAAGCATTATGCCAAGAGAAGAAGACCCGCAGATCGCTATATCAGGTGGTGCTATTATTGTAGCACTACCTGGTGCCAGCCCCAAAGAGATAGAGAATGTTATTATTAAACCACTTGAACGAAAATTACGTGAAGTAAGCGGTATAGAGCATATTTATGGTATGGCCATGGAGAATGTGGGTGTAGTTAATGTAATGTATTATATAGGAGAGAATAGAGAAGATTCGAATCTAAAGCTTTACGATAAAGTCATGCAAAACATGGATAAACTACCAAAAGGTACGATGCAGCCTATTGTAAAACCCTTTGATATAGATATAGATATTCCTATTATTACGGTGGCATTTTATCCTAAACCAGGCAGTCTTATGGATGATGTAGGACTTTTTGATTTGGTGAGGGATGTCCAGCAGAAAATAAATGCAGTCGGTGCAGTAGCAAAGACGACCCTCAAGGGTGCACGTAAAGGACAATACAATATTCAAGTGGATATGGGCAAACTTTCTGCATACCACCTCTCACTTGGTCAGATTATGCAAGCTGTACAGTCAGTAGCTGTAGATGTACCCAATGTAAAAGGCAAAACGAAAGACAACAAACTTGTTATTTTTGGTGTAAGAAATGCTATAGATAGTATTGAGGATGTAGGTTCAGTCATTGTTGCACAATATATGGGGTCACCTATTTATTTACGTGATGTTGCCACTGTGGAAGATGGGTTGGACATCCAGAATTTTCAAACTGCAGAAATATTATACAAATCGGACATCAATGAAACATTAAGTCCCTCTACAAATCAAATTACGATGACCGTAGCAAAATTAGCAGGCACAAATGCTGTATTTGTGGCTGAAGATGTATTAGAAGTGCTTAAGGAGTATGAACCAATTTTTAAAGATGCAGAGATAGGGTATCTTATCACAAGAAACTATGGAGTAAGAGCAAATGAAGCGGTAAATGAACTTATGCATCACTTGCTTATCACAATTGTGATTATAGCATTGATGCTTGTATTCGCTTTGGGCTGGAGAGAGTCTTTAATCGTGACTTTTTCTGTACCTGCAATTTTAGCAGTGACATTATTTACAGCATGGATGACGGGACAAACGATGAATCGCATTACTCTTTTTGCATTACTACTCTCTTTGGGATTACTGGTAGATGCAGCGATTATTGTGATAGAAAATATTCATAGACATCTGCATTCACATGGTGTAGAAGATAAAGAGATGGGAGAACTTTTGGTAGAAGCTACTGATGAGATAGGAGCACCAACGAATATCGCAACATTGGCGATTATACTAACAATGGTACCTATGGCATTTGTTGGAGGGATGATGGGTTCATTTATGAAACCTATACCGTATAATGTTCCAGTAGCACTTATTGCTTCATTGTTTGTGGCATATATCTTTACGCCATATTTGAGTTTAAAATTATTGAAAAAGCCTGAGCATGGTAAGCAGCATACCAATGAGAAAAAAGAGGAGATAAAATAATGAAAAATCTAGAAAGTTTTATTTATAATATCCTCAATTCTAAAGTGAAAAAAAATTTAGTGATTTTTCTTACTGCTGCTGCATTTTTTCTTTCTCTATTAATGTTTCCTACCAAGATGGTATTGGCAAAAATGTTACCAGGGAAAAGTGACAATACTTTCTCTATCTATGTTGATACGCCTACAGGATCATCCATAGAACAGACAAAAGCGGTGAGTTCTTGTGTAATTGAGTTTCTAACAAAAGAAAAAGAAGTAATGAATATAGCACTTTTTCTGGGGCAGGGGATTCCTCTTGATTATGCTGGTCTTGTGAAGGGTGCAAGTATGAAACGAACAGAAAATGTTTCAGAGATATCAGTAAACCTTACAGACAAGCATCACCGCGAGGAACCTTCATTCCTTATGGTGCAGCGTTTAAGACCAGTGATTAAGGAAAAGTGTATACCGATTGTTCGAGGTACAAACATTAAGTTTGTAGAACAACCTTCTGGTCCGCCTACATTGGCATCTATAGTAGTGGAGGTACATGGGAGTAATTTGGAAAAAATAAGACGACTTTCTGTAGATGTGGCAGATATATTGTCTGAGACTGAAGGACTTGTAGATATAGATATTATGGCAGATGAAAACTTTGACAAATTTGAGCTTGTTCCCGATAAAGAGAAAATTGCAAGGTCTGGGCTTTCTGTAAAACAAGTAAATAATATCTTGTATCTGGCATTTGAAGGTATGATTATTGCACATAAGAATTCTCAGAACTCACCAGATCAGATAGCTATCTTTTTAGTACTAGATGATAATAGTAGAAAGATATCTCAGTCAAATAAAGAGGCACTTGAGGCAAAACTATCGTCTCTTAATCTTATGAATATGCGAGGTATGATGGTACCTTTAAGTGAGGTAGTGACCTTGCGTAAATCCAAGTCAAATTATATGATTATGCATAAAGATCTCTCGCGTATGGTCAATGTCATAGCGGAGACTGATATGGTATCTCAAGTCTATCCTCTGCTGGAAGCACGTGATGTTATGATGGAGAAGTTTGAAAAGGATTATATCGTGACTAAAGCAGATTTTTCAACGTATATGTTTGACTTAAAACTTGAAGACAGAAAAACCCATGAAAAGTTTCTTTTACGTTGGGATGGTGAAATGAAGGTGACACTTGATACATTTAGGGACTTGGGGGCAGCGTTTATTTCTGCATTGATTCTTATATTCTTATTGTTGGTTATTTACTATAAGAGTTATGCTATTTCAGGTATTGTGTTGCTAGGTTCTTTCCTTTCATTGATAGGTGTTATTGTAGGACACTGGGTGGCAAACTGGTTTACAACTGAGACATTCTTTTTAACAGCAACCTCCCTTATAGGATTTATTGCCCTTATTGGAATCAGTTCTAGAAATTCACTTTTATTGATAGACTTTGCTAAGTCGCTTATGGAGTGTGAAGGTATGAAGAAGAAAAGAGCTATTGCAGTTGCAGCTGCAACTAGAGCAAAACCTATTATGCTTACGGCTGTGGCTATTATCTTGGGTTCTGCATTACTTGCGGGAGATCCTGTCTTTGGTGGTCTTGGTGTGGCACTCATCTCTGGAACGGTAGCAGCTGTTTTTGTCTCTTTGCTTTTTGTGCCTGTCCTTATGGATAATGCAAAAGCAATGGATTTTGATATGGCAGATCACTGCGATACAAAAGAAAAAAATATTTCAATAACGAAATAATCTCTTCTTCTATGTTATGGGCTTGATAAAAGCTCATAATAACGCTTTAACCCCGTCAAATCATCAATTTGATATAATACTCATAATTTTTTTAAGGAGCTACTATGGCTACAATCGGAATGGGTGACATCAAAAAAGGTGCACGTCTTGAAATTACAGGAAATCCATATAGGGTAACGGAGTTTCAGCATGTGAAACCAGGCAAGGGTGCAGCATTTGTACGTATGAAAATAAAAAATCTTGAAACTGGGAAAGTGATAGATAAAACAGTACATGCAGGTGATAAATTTGAAGTACCAGAACTTGAACAAACAACGATGCAATATCTTTATGATGATGGAGAACTTCTTCAGTTTATGGATACAACAACCTATGATCAGATTGGACTTACACATGAGCAAGTAGGTAAAGAAACATTTGATTACATGATTGATGGTATGGAAGCAGATGTATTATTTCACAATGGTAAAGCTATTTCTGTAGAGATACCACAAACCATTACGCTTACAGTCGTAGAGACACCCCCAAATTTTAAAGGTGACTCACAAGGTGGTAAAAAACCTGCAACACTTGATTCTGGTGCAGTAGTTCAGGTGCCATTCTTTATTTTAGAAGGGCAGAAGATTGTTGTAGATACGGTAGAGGGTAAGTATTTGGAAAAGGCTAAATAGTCTTTAATCTACAAGACTCCAAGGTTATAAGATTTGGAGTTTTTATCTCTTATTTTTAAATACTCTCTGGCAATCTTTTATTATGGCATCAGGTATGGTAGCTATAGTCATGAATTCAGACATAGTGAGCTTAGGGTACATATATGATATGTAGAATTTGGGATCTAGTATTTTTGCTTTGCCATTTTCTATGAGAATAGGGTATGGCAGCATAGCGGCATTATTTCTACCAATTTTTTTCGTAAACTTATTGGTTCTTTTGGAGAGTTGTATGCCAATAAGTGTTGATCCGTTTTCTAGGGTTTGTGTGAAGAGTACTCTTTTATTGTTTTTTATCTTTTCTAAAAAACTATCTCCTGATGCTACCTCTACCATATTTTGGTATTTTGGCATACCATTCATAAATTGGTATTTATCTAAGAGCTGGAATTTGAGTGCATCTTTTGAATTTGTCAAATTAGGAAACTTATCAAGAAGTCTTGAGAGTATTTTTTTGGATGCTTTGTCATCATAAGTATCTTGCAAAAAACCTTTTGTCATATAAAGAGGGTTAGTGATACTTATGGTTTTCTCTTTTGTATCAACAAGAACACGTAATGATGCCATAAAGCCTTTGTTCGGTTTAGATGCCATACTAACTAAAGATTTGTCAGTAAAGACTATAGAAATCAATGAACCATCCTTATTGACTGGTACAGAACCAATGATATCAAAGCCTGCAGCTTTAAGTGTCTCCTCGACTTTGGCTACTTTCATAAAGCTACCTCGCAGGTATGCAGAAATTTTACCTTTGTTGACCTCTCCAATTCTTGTATGTGTAGGTATTTTTTCTTTTTGTTGTTTATCAAAGCTGTGCGGTTTGTAGTTTGGGGGTATACGTTTGGAAAACTTGATACTTCTATCTGTTGTTACACTGTCTGTAGAAGAGGCACATTTTTTTACTTCTGGTACTTTAGGGATGGAAATACGTACAATATGGTCACCAACTTTGATATTTTGAGTCTTATTTTGTGTAGATGTAGAGTTTGATTTGACTTTTGTTGTTACTGTTTTTTCTTGGGGTGCAAGTTGTTGGTGTGTGTCTTTTTCTGTTAGTATGAGAGTTTTTGTTTTTGTAGTAATCGTAACTTTTTTGTTTTGGGTTTTTGTAGTAGTTTTTTTTGCTAAAGGATTTGCATTATCTATCTCTTTCATACCAAGTTTTGTAAGTATTTGAGGTATTTGGGTATCTAACTTCTCTATCAGTGAAACTCTTTTTTCATTACGAATATCAAGGGCAGTTGACCAGTTTTGTAATCTAAACATTCCTGCAACTAATCTATTGGATCCTTTGGGAATATACATATACATAGTATATGGAGCAAACAGAGCTGCCTCTGGTCTTGCACCTTTATTGTCAAATATATTGTACGAAAATTCTAAGTGATCGATTGAGTATGTCCAAAATGCATCATAATTAGAGAGTATCTCTGTGGCATGAGGAGTTGACTCCATAAAATTGTGAAATCCTGTAATGAGATAACCTTTATCAATAAAAGCAAGTTCAAAAGTGTTTTGAAATGTATCTATAGAGGCATGCATGTCTTTAGAAGCATCAAATGTATATGCAAAGGTCATCATGGTTTTTTCTGGAAGTGCTTTGTATGGGATGATGGACTCATGTCCACCAAGTTCTTGTGCTATAGTGGCATCAAGTGCTTTAAAAGTGGATATAAATTTACTTCTTACTTCTTTGTTCTCAATCCCTAAAATATCTAACATTACATCAGGGACAAGATGTCCGACATATGACACATTTTCATCAAGCTTTTTATGCATGATAAGATTGAATGGAGAAAAACCAGCAATACGAGGGTCAATATTTAACAGAGGTAAGATAGCACTGTCTTTTACTATAGGCATAATGCTCAGCACATCAAGTACTGTCGTTCCCCATTTTGTTTTGTACTGGTCATTCATTCTTTTATGAGAATCTGTCAGACGGAACCCTATACTTTTAAGTTTTTTTTCTACAAGAATATTGTATTGATTTTCTATGTTTCCTTTGACCGTATGATAGATAGCAAGATTTTTACTTGTTGTGTTATTGGTATTTTGAATAGGAGTTGTAGCCCAAAGTAAAAATGGGAACAAAGTGGCAAAAGTCATTATGGTTTTTCGTATCATGGTTATCACATAGATCCTTTTAAATAGTAACCATTAGTGTAGCATAAAAGTGATTGATAATATTAAAGCAAAGTGATGATTTAAAATGAATGAAGAGATAAAAGCTACCAAAAGTAATGGCAGCTTTTTAAGTATAAAATGTACTTATAAAGTTAGATTATTTTGCAGCTTCTTTAAGTTTCATGTATTCTGCATAGTCATCAGCAGAAATGGTTTTTACTGTATCAGTTACATTGTCAGAGATGGTTTTTACTGATGTTGTAGTATCACCAGATACAGAGGTTGTTGCTGTATTTACATTATCAGAGATAGTTTTTACCGATGCTGTTGTGTCTGTAGATAGTGTTTTTGCTGTATCTGAAGTATTGATTGAGAGAGTCTTTACAGAGTCTGTTGCATCATTTGAAAGTGTAGACGCTGTATTGTTTAGGTCTGATGAAACAGTTTTTACTGACGCAGTCGTATCGGTAGAGACGGATTTTACCGTATCTGTAGCATCTTTAGATACTGTTAAAGTGGACTCTTTCATTTCTGTTGATGCTACGATAGAAGAATCTTTCAGGTCTGTAGTAGTACTTTTGAGTGCATCTTTTGTATCTGTAGACATTTCCGTTGTTGCTGCTTTTACATCAGAGGTAGTGTTTACTTCCATAGTCTTTATATCGTCAGATATTTTAACTGTTGAATCTTTAGCATCTTTACTTACAGTAGTCACTGTTCTTTCTGCAGATTTTGAAGTCTCAACTACGCCATCTTTCATAGCAGATACAGAATCTTTAGCATCTTTACTCATAGAAACAGCCGCTTCTTTCATATCTTTGAACATGTCCCCAAAGCTAAAATCAGCCTGTACATTTGTTAGTAATGCAGCTACTGCTACAGAAGTTGTAATTATTTTTTTCATCGTGTATTCCTTTTTATTTTATGTATAAAATACTAGCTTAAATTATGTTAAATATAACTTAAATTTATATATTATCTTTTTTATATAAATATATTATTATTATATTATATAATATATGAGGTATTTTATGCGTTAGGTATGTGACAAAGGAAAGTATAAAGTACAACTTTCCAATGCATTAGATTAATTTAGTTATCTAAAGTGATAGTTTTTACAGAATCAGTAGTTGAATCTGATATAGTTTTTACTGAAGCTGTAGCATCAGTAGAAATAGTCTTTACAGAAGCAGCAATATTGTCAGATGTTGTTTTGACAGAATTTGTGTTGTCTGTAGAAACAGTTTTGCTTGTATCTGAAGCAGCATCAGATACGGTCTTTATCGAAGAAGTAGTATCTTTAGAAACAGTTTTGCTTGTATCTGAAGCAGTATCAGATACGGTTTTTATAGAGGCAGTCGTATCTGAAGATATTGTTTTTGTTGCATCAGTTGCATCTTTAGAAACAGAAATTGTTGCATCTTTTGCATCCTTAGAAACGATAGTCCCAGTATCTTTCATGTCTTTGGTAGTATTTGTAATAGACTCTTTAGTATCAGTTGATACTGCTGTAAGAGAATCTCTAGTGTCTTTAGAAGTAGATACTTCAGCAGTTTTGATATCATCAGATACTTTAACGGTAGAATCTTTAGCATCTTTACTTACGTTCGTGACAGTTCTCTCTGCACTTTGTGAAGTTTCTACCATTCCATCTTTCATAGATACTACAGAATCTTTAGCATCTTTACTCATAGAAACAGCTGCTTCTTTCATATCTTTGAACATGTCTCCAAAGCTAAATTCAGCTTGAACGCTTGTTAGTAATGCAGCTACTGCTACAGAAGTTGTAATTATTTTTTTCATCGTGTAAATCCCTTTTTAATTTTAGATAAACGGATTTTACAATAACTTATATTAAATATAACTTAAAGTTATGATATTGTTAAATATCAATTTAGAATGAATTAGGATATGATAGTGTAATGATTATATATTTGCAAGAAGAAGATGTTTGTTGTCCATACAAGTACTTGTGTGGACAACAAATTAGTGTGTGTTTAAACTATTTTACTGCATTTTTAAGTCTCATATACTCTTCATAATCTTCAGCTGTGATCGTTTTTACACTATCAGTTACTGAATCAGATATAGTTTTTACAGAGGTAGTAGAATCACCAGAAATTGTTTTAACAGAGGCTGTCATATTGTCAGAAGTGGTTTTAACTGAAGCAGTGCTGTCAGTAGAAACTGTTTTTGTAGTGTCTGATGCCGCATCAGATACTGTTTTAACTGAAGCAGTGCTATCTGCAGATACAGTTTTTGTAGTGTCTGTTGCAGCATCTGAGACAGTTTTTATTGATGTAGTGCCATCTGCAGAGATTGTTTTAGTCGCATCACTGGCATCTTTGGATACTGCGATTGCTGAATCTTTCATATCTTTAGATGCAATTGTTCCTGCATCTTTTATGTCTTTTGTGGTGTTGGTGATAGACTCTTTTGTATCAGTTGATACTGCTGTTAGTGAATCTCTTGTATCTTTAGAGGTAGATACTTCAGCAGTTTTAAGATCATCGGATACTTTTACTGTTGAGTCTTTTACATCAGTACTTACGGTGCTAACTGTTCTTTCTGCAGATTTTGAAGTCTCAACTACGCCATCCTTTATGGAAGTAACAGAATCTTTAGCATCTTTACTCATAGAAATAGCAGCCTCTTTCATATCTTTGAACATATCTCCAAAGCTAAAATCAGCGTGTACGCTTGTCAGTAATGCAGCTACTGCTACAGAAGTTGTGATTACTTTTTTCATCGGGTGTATCCTTTTAATATTGTAATATTTTAGGATTATAATACAGATGCTATTAGAAATAACTTAAACTTATTATATAAGTTAATATTAATATATATATTTGTTTTATTATATTATTATAGTTTTAGATAAGTAAATTAAAAATTCTAAATATTTAGTAAAAAATAAATAACATTATATTTAGAATTTTGTCTTGTAGGTAGAATTAATCTTTGTATTATATTATTATTCTACAGTGCGAATTAGATACACTTTAAAGTGAAGATATAAAAAAGACTGCAATTTTTAGATGATTATGATTTATTTTGTATATGATTAGTAATAAAAAACAGTAGAAGGTGTGACAATTATGAAAAAGATTTGTGTAGTATGTATGGCAATTATAACTCTAGGATGGTCTGAAGGATATACACAAGAAGATAGAATCTTAGATATGCAAAAGATGGCACAGGCTATGCAAGACATACAGTCAGGGTTTTTTTACAATAATCTAGACATAGTGAAAGCTGGAACAAAAGATTTAAAAGAAACTATTGTTAAAATAGGCCCTACAGTTTCAGAGAAAAATAGTAAAGATGTCTATGAACGTTGGATGAATAATAATACTGCAATGACAACAAGAATACAGAGAAAGATAATAAAATACTCAGATACAATGGTAGAACGCTTTAAAGATGGTGATGCAATACAAGCGTTAAATGTATATAATAGAGTGACCGCAGAGTGTATGAAGTGTCATACAAGTTTGAGAAAATGGTAGGGGGTAGCATGAGAAAATATTTGGTGTTAGTGCTGTTAAGTGGGCTTTTGACTGCTAATGAAATAAATCTAAATGCGGCTAAACAGAATGATAGTAAAATAAAACTTACAGGGACTGTAGTCTCAGATGGACAACAGATGATAGGTTCTAGGTTTATGGGATATGTTAAAAAAGTATTTGTAAAGGTAGGGGATAAAGTAGAAAGAGAAGATGACCTTTATGAAATGGAATCAGCAGAATTTGACATGATGAAAATGCAAGCAGACCTTATGATTGAACAGTCTCGAACGATGGTCGAGTTTTGGAGAGATAAACTTAAGAGAATTAATACTAAGAAAAACAGGTTAAAGCAAACCTATAGAAATGACAATAAAATTAATTTTATGGATATGGCTG
Organism: Sulfurovum sp.; assembly: GCA_027083995.1. Next base: position 6,305 of record JALWME010000103.1, on the reverse strand, counting down.
ATTTGGATGCAGAAGCTGCAAATGTACAAACGATGTTGAAATCTATGCAAATTATGGTAAAAGAAGCCAATATTAGAGCCAAGCAAATGGCAAGTACATACAACTATATTAAAATGAAAGCACCTTCTGATGGAGTGGTGGTAAAACGCAATATACGAGTAGGTGATATGGTTATGCCAGGTATGCTTACCATTATGCTGGTAGATTTAGAGAGTCTGGAGATAGATGTTTCCATTTCTGAGAGTATTATTTCCAAGGTAAAAGAGGGGCAAAAAGTCTCTATTGAGATACCATCGATTCAGTATAAAACAAAAGGTATCATCCATGCAATCGTACCAGATGCCAACCCTATGACACATAAAATAAAAATGCGTATACATTTTGAAAAAGGGGATAAAAATATCTTTCCAGGAATGTATGCAAAGGTAACTATATAAGCAATTAAATTGATATATATCAAACAAAATGGGAATACTTACATGATATACTTACTGAGTATATAAAATGTAAAAGGATAACATAATGAAAAAAGCTTTATTAATGGTAGTTATTGTGGGTACTATGGTTTTTGCACAAGAGGTTAGAAACATAGAGAGAATGAAAAATATGCAAGATATGGAACATGCGATGTCAACCATACAAAAAGGGTTTCTTTTTAATAATTTGAGTGTTGTAAAGAATGGTATAAAAGAGCTTAAGAGAACAGCTGCATTTACAGAATCCTTTATGAAACCAGGTATCTCTGCAAAAACAGGTGTGAATACACTTTTGTATTCTAAAAACCAAACAGAAAGTATTACTATGTTAGCAAATGAGATTCAAGATGCTTTTGAAAAAGGTGATAAATATGCTGCGGCAAATGGCTATCTTATGGTATTGAGTAAATGTCTATCCTGTCACCAAACTATTAGGTCTTGGTAAACTTTTTTAATGAAGGAGTGTAACTTTTATGCTTCTTCAGACTTTCTCTAAAATCATTTCCTTCTTGTAACAACAAACTGCTATATTTTACGATTATAGACTATTTCATTGTCATAATATTTTTTATATATTATAATTTATTATCTAACAAAAAAAGGCGAAACAATGAAAAAAGTATTTGGTATGTTACTGTTGAGTGCAGTAATGATGAGTGGATTGGTAGCTGTAGAGCATACTACACAAGCCAATGTTAAAACGAGTGCTAAAAAGGCAGTGGTTGTCTACACCATCAAAGGAAATGCAGAAGAGAAATATAACAAAATGATGAAGGAGCAACTTAAACCCATAGGGTTTTTGGCACCAGACCCAAGAAGTGGAGTAAACAAAGTATATAAAAAAATGTATGGTAAAACAACACTTGATGGTTTGTCCTTTATGACGATTGTAGATAAAAAAGGTATCAAGCCTCTGTTAAACATAGACCCTACCATTGCAGCATTTAACCCTTTTAATCTTTTAATGTATAAACATAAAGATAAAAACGAGACTATAATATCTCACTTGACGACAGATGCAGTATTTGAGATGCTTGGTACGAGCAACAAAGAGGTAAAAGATGGCTATATCAACAGTATGAATAAAATAGATGCACTGGTTATGAAAAACTTTCCAGATGCAAAGATAAGCTACAAAACCTATGAAAAACCAGCATCAGATACGATGATGAATTTTGAGTATGATTTTAAAAGACCAGAAAAACTGATGGACTTTATAGATGAGATACAAGAAAAAGTAGAAGATACTTTTGTAGAAAAAGGGTATATTATGGCAGGCTTTTTTAACTTTAAGGAGGCGTTTGATGGTTCAGATTTATTGCCACAGATGGATGAGTTCTGGACATTTTCACTTTGTCATTTCAAATACTCCTATGCTTTCTTTGATAATAAAGGTGCTAGACCAGATGCAGCAGTGTTTGCACCATGCACCATGTACATGTATATACAAAAAGGTACAAATAAATTGGTAGTAGGAATGCCAAGATTACAAAACTGGATAAGTATGTTTGATATCAAAGATAAAGCACGTATTGAGTATAACCAGAAATTAGATAAAGAGATAGTAGAGATATTTAAAGAGATGGGCTTTAAGGAAGTGGAGTCTACCCCATTTACGCCCATAAAACTATAAGAACCAAAAAGGAGTAGATATGGCAGCAGTATTGTTACCTTTAGCGGAAGGATTTGAAGAGTTGGAAGCTGTAGGACTCATAGATACTATGCGTCGTGGAGGTATAGAAGTAAGAGTCGTCTACATTGGAGATGAATTGCATGGTGCGTTGGTTACTGGAGCAAATGGTATTAGCATACAAGCGGATATGTCTATCAATAATGTCATTGTAGATGATTTTGATATGATGGTACTTCCTGGCGGTTGGGATGGTACCTATGCTTTGGCAGAAAACAGACGTGTGATAGAGCTTGTACAGGAGTTTAAAGAGAAGAAAATCATAGGAGCCATATGTGCAGCACCTTTTGTGCTGAAAAAAGCAGGGGTACTTGGCAGTGAGTATACTTGCTACCCAGGAGCCAAAGATGAGATAAACCATCCAGGGTACAGAGAAGATGTGAAAGTTGTGACCGATGGTAATGTTATGACCTCTCGTGGTCCAGGAACGGCGGTCTGCTTTGGTCTTGCTATCGTAGAACGATTGGTGGGCAAAGAGTCTATGCAAGCAGTAAAAGAGGGGATGTTGTTGGAGTATTGTTAGAAAATGACTAGTCATTTGAGCCTACTGCTGAAGTAGACAAAGCGTCAGCGTAGCAAAAGGAGCTTTGCTCTGTTGCGTTATAGATGATATTCTATGCAAGCAGTAAAAGAGGGGATGTTGTTGGCGTATTGTTAAGCCCACTTTGCACAGCTTATACACATAATTAAAATATACTTTCATAGTTAGCTTACTATTCAGAAATGAAAAGGAGATGCTATGAATGGTCAATATACACATTTTGGAGAACTCTATCGTTATTTGGAAAATCAACCTGCCAGAGAAGATTTTTTACATCATCATTTGGCGGAAGGTTATCAAAATATTTCAAAAAAAGAATTTTTACGTACTATACGTTATCTGGCTTTAGCCTTTCACAAACACAGATGGAAAGGCAAGCAGGTAGGGATAGCTGTTTCTTCATCACCATATTGGCTTATGTTGGACTATGCCTTGATACTAGCAGGGGTAGTTTCAGTACCTCTTTTTACAAATATATCTTCTAAAAATCTTTACTATGAAATCTTAGATTCGAATATCCACACTGTTTTTATAGAAGGTAAAGAACAGGAAAATATCATACACAGGGTAGGAGAAGAGGTAGTGACAGTTTATTTGTCAGATGATGTGTCTGGATATCTTACTTTTTCCAAGTTTGTAGCAGAAGGTAAAAAGATAGATAAAGAAGAACCTTCCATCTTTGATACCCTTATCTACCAAATAAAAGAAGAAGATTTGGCGACGATAGTGTATACCTCTGGTACTTCGGGTAGACCTAAAGGGGTAGAGCTTACCCATAGAAATCTCATTTCCCAAATACATGCTACGTCAAAAAATTATGTTTTTGATAGAGAAAAGGACATCGCTTTTTCTTTTTTACCTTTGGCACATATCTTTGAACGTACAGTGATGCACTTCTATCTTTCTCAGGAGTTGAGTGTCTACTTCGCAGATGATGTAAAAAATGTAGGGGTGTTACTCAAGGAGGTCAATCCTACTGTGATGACTGTCGTCCCTAGACTTTTAGAAAAAGTATTTTTCAGAATGAAACTTAAAGCGATGGATGGGAACATCATTAAGCAAGGGTTGGTACGTTTGGCATTCTACAGAGCTACTACCAAAGATCCGTATGCTAAAACATGTTGGCTAGATGGTCTACTCAATAAACTGGTCTACACCAAGTTACGTGCAGCTTTAGGAACTCGGATGCGTATGATGATATCAGGAGGTGCCGCACTTCCTGATATGCTTTATAAGTTCTATTTGAACATTGGTGTGCCACTCTATCAAGGGTATGGACAGACAGAAACCAGCCCTGTGATAGCTGCCAATACGCCAGAACACAACAAAATAGGTACAGTAGGAAAGGTGTTTCCTCGTGTAAGTGTGATGCTTTCAGAGCAAAAAGAATTGCTTGTTAAAGGGCCTAATGTTATGAAAGGCTACCATAACAACCCCGAAGCCACAGCAAAGACTATAGATGCCCAGGGTTGGCTTCATACAGGTGATTTAGCCCACATAGACGAGGAAGGATATATCACCATTACAGGACGTACTAAAGAATTACTTAAAACCTCTACGGGCGAGTATATCAGTGCAGTGTATATAGAACAAAAGCTTACCAGTAACGGTTGGTTTGAGCATGCACTTGTCATAGGCGATGCGAAACCTTATGTGGTAGCACTCTTGTTTATAGAGCATGATTTTTTGGGACGTTTGGCAACAAAGATGCAAAGTACCCCGCTCAAAGTACTGGCATCTAAAAGGTTTAAAAATATGATGAAGGTATACATCAAAAAGCTCAATAAAAAGCTCAATCATTGGGAAAAAGTACGTGAGTACAGAGTCATAGCAGATAGACTAAGCATAGAAGAGGGACACCTCACACCCTCTATGAAGTTAGCAAAAAGCCATGTGATGGAAGTGTATGCTGACGAGATCAAGCAGATGTATGCTGAGCATGTGTAATCCACACCCAATCCACACAAAAAGTCTTATACTCTATCAAAGGATATACGATGAAAATAAAATCAAAAGATATTCAAAAAGAACGTATAGCCATTGTAACAGGGCTTAGAACACCTATGGCTAAAGCAGGTGGGAAGTTTGCACGTATGCAGGCAGACGAGTTGGGTGCAGTACTTTTTCGTGAACTGATGATGCGTTCACCTGTAGGTGTGGAAGAGGTCGATGAGGTCATCATCGGTAATGTCGCCCAACCCATACATGCAGCAAATATCGCCAGAGTGATTGCGTTGCGTGCAGGATTTCCAGAACATACGCCCTCACTCACAGTACATCGAAATTGTGCCTCGGGTATGGAGTCCATCACGACAGCAGTGGCTCGCATCTATGCAGGTGAGGGTAAGGTGTATGTGTGTGGTGGGGTGGAGTCAATGTCTAACATCCCTTTGGTTTACAGTGAGAAAATGACGACACTTTTTTCTAAACTTTCCAGTTCTAAAACAGCACTTGACAAAGTACGAACCCTTCTGGGCTTTAGACCTGCGTTTCTAAAACCTATTGTGGGACTCATATCAGGATTGACTGACCCTGTTAGTGGACTGCTTATGGGGAGTACAGCAGAAGTGTTGGCACAAGACTTCGGCATAAGTAGGGAAGAGCAAGATGCTTTTTCACTTGCTTCTCACCAAAAAGCAGCTGCAGCTAAAGCCTCTGGACGTTTTGCAAAAGAGAGTATGGATGTGGTGTATGATGAACATAAAGGTGGGTACCTAGACTATGATGATGGCATACGAGACAATCAAACCCTAGAGAAACTTGCACGCCTAAGACCATTTTTTGACCGTAAAAACGGTACGGTGACTGCAGGAAACTCTTCTCAAGTTACCGATGCAGCAGCAGGGGTAGTACTCATGAGCGAGAGTGAAGCAAAGGCGCGAGGGCTAGAGACTTTAGGGTATTTACGCGACTATGCGTATGAGGGCTTAGACCCTAAGCGAATGGGGCTTGGACCTGTGTTTGCAACCCATAAACTTTTTAAGCAAACAGGCTTAAGTATGGATGACATAGAGATAGTCGAAATCAACGAAGCTTTTGCGGCACAGGTCATCGCTTGCCAGAGAGCTTTTGCATCCGCTGACTTTGCCAAAACACACTTTGGAGATGACAAAGCAGTAGGTGCCATAGACCCTGACATACTCAATGTCAATGGAGGTGCTGTTGCCCTTGGGCATCCTGTGGGTATGACAGGTACAAGACTTGTGCTTACTGTTTTACATGAACTACGAGAACGAGGACTACAACGAGGCTTGGCAACCCTATGTATTGGTGGTGGGCAAGGTGCTGCACTGCTACTGGAGGTAGAGTGATGTGTAGTACATACTTTAATGTGACTAGTCACATGAGCCAACTGCTGAAGTTGACACAGCGTCAGCGTAGTAAAATGGACTTTGTTCATTTTACGTCCTATGAAAGGGAGGTAGAGTGATGAAATATTTTAATTTAAAAACAGATGAGAGAGGTATCGCTACTTTAACTTTTGATACCCCAAAAAGCAGTGTCAATGTACTCTGCTTTGAGGCACTCTATGAACTAGAACAGCTTTTAGTCAAACTCAGAACAGATAAAAGCATCAAAGTATTGTTTATACAGAGTG
>JALWME010000102.1 GCA_027083995.1 Sulfurovum sp. | reverse complement strand
AGCCAAAAAAGCCGAGAAGTAAAAACCTATAAATGTTAAGTCTTTCCCATAAGAGTACTCAGGTCCTCCCAAAAATGTAGCAGCAGACTGAGAAGTAGCAAGCACAGAGATAGCCACTGCAAACATAGGCACCGTGTTTCCACCCACAAAATAGTCACGGGTACTTTTAATCTTTGTTTGAGACAAGATGACGCTGGTAAGGGTTAATACTAAAAAATATGCAAAAAATATCCCCCAGTCTAGTGTAGAAAATGCGGAGTTCATTATTTACCTTTTGTAGGCGTTTTAAGTAACAAATCTTTCACACCCTCTCGCATCTCAGCCATAAACTTAGCTCCTGGGTCAGCCTTTACCGTTCTATACCCTTTATCACGTTCAAGCCACAGTGATGTACTCTCCATCTGTTTGTACTCGTGGTGTCCTATGAGGTACTCTATACTAGGGTATTTGGCTTTGAGGTATCGTATGAGCTTTTTGTTTGATGTACGTTGGGCTTTGGTAAGGTCATCTTTTTTGTTGCCCTCACCCCCTACGTTTTCTATACCTATGCTTGAGTAGTTGAGTCCTATCACATGCCGTGCCATCCAGTTTTCTGGCATAAGTCTGTAGATAGTTCCATCGCGTGCTACTAAGAACTGTGCAGAGACGTTAAGCTGTGAGGCTTTTGCGATGTCCTTTCTGTCAGTGAGGAGCCTTTGAGGTTTAAGACGGTTAAATGACTTCTCAAAGTCTGGCTCTGCTGTCCAGTGAAGCACAATGATTTTAGGAACTATCTCTATATTCTCTACCGTATTGCCATAATGTGTTTTAATGTACTTTTTCGTCAGTGCAATACGCTCTGCACCAAAGTCAATAGGTTTATCTATGATTTTAAGTGCAAAAGGAGATTCTATAGGTTTGGTGAGACATACCAAAGGTTTTGCTTCCTCTTTTGCACATGCTGTAAGTGTAAGTGCAAGCAGTGTATGAAATAATATTTTTGCCATTGTTCATCCAATTATTATAGTTGGACTTATTGTATCGTATCTTCTGTTTGTCTTTCTTTTTTCTTAAGAAGCATACGTACAATAATCAATGGCGGTAAACCTAAAGCAATGATATATGTAGGAATATGAAGTAAGCCATGTCTGTTCAAATACAAAAAACCTAAAATAAGTACAACATAGGCACCAAGACGATAGATGGAGAGTGCTGCTTTTGTATCTTTAAGTGTTTCATATAACGAACGCCTCTGGGCTTTTAACTTTTGACGTTCTTCTTTAACCATCTCTTTAATAGGCTTTTCTTCTTTGACCTCTTCACTATAAAGGTCATAAGGGTCTTCAAGTGTATCTATCACATCTTTAGAATCATCAAGTGTAATAATAGTATGCTCTACGCGTGTATTGACCATACGTCCATAAGAAAACAGTGATGCACCTACAACCAAAGCAGAGGAGAGAAAACCTATTTCAAATGCATACAACAATGTACTTTTGAAGAACATAACAATAATCATACTACCTAGCACATTCATAATCAGTAAGGTCATAAAAATGTTAATATATCTCTTAGTCATCATCATCTTCGTCATATTTTTTCTGTAATTCTTGATTTTCTTTATAGTTGTACCTTGGGTCTTTTGCCAGCTCATCAAGTGAGGCCTTTTGTTTGGCATAGGCTTTATAGACATTGGATACTGCTGCACCCATACCTATGAACACACCTATCCACAGTGTCCATCCTGTTCCTGTAAGTTTTTGTAAGCCTAGACCTATAGCCACACCTATGAGTATGGCAACTACTATAGAGATACCAAGGCTTAAGCCATCAGCAGCATCGACAAGTTTTTTGTATTTTGGTTCTTCATGTTTTTGATTCATGCATACTCCATGTGTGGTTATTGATGACTTCTTTTTCTTTTTATAAAATATAAATATATACTAAATAAAAGTTGAAACACCAATATACCAGCGATATTTGCTAAAGCATCTGAGATGCTTGTACTACGATGTGGAATATAATATTGTATAAGTTCTATCATTATACCAAATAGAGAAAGCACAATAACATTACGCAATCTTTTTTTATGTTGGTCTGAGGTTCTGTTTAAAAGAAATGCCAATATAAAAAAAACTATACCATGCTCCACTTTATCATTGAAGTTTACAGGATATAACGATGATATATAGTCATTGGGCATGACAGGATACAACATCAACACAGTAACCATCACTACAAAGAGATAAATATATATTTTTCTATTTAAAAAATCCACTTTTATTCTTTAGTGTATCTCTTTAAGTGTCTCATACGCAGCTTTTATAGCCACATCTATCATCTCATCTGTCATCGCAGTGCAAATAAAACCTGTCTCATATGATGAACAAGCCAAATAGACACCACGTTCAAGCATGCCTTTGTGAAACTTGGCAAACATTTTGGTATCATTGTTACAAGCATCTGCGAAGTTTTTGACAGGCTTGTCAGAGAAGAAAAAGCCAAACATGGAGCCTCTTACTTCTGTAACCATAGGTACATTCACCGCTCTGGCTGCTTTTTGAAAACCCTCTACAAGCCTCTTTGCTTTTGTAGCAAAGTCTACATATAGGGCAGGATTGGCTTTAAGCTTTTTAAGGCTTGTAAGTCCTGCTGCCATAGCTACAGGATTGCCCGAGAGTGTACCTGCTTGATACACTGAACCTTCAGGTGAAAGCTGGGACATGATATCCGCAGATGCACCAAAGGCACCCACTGGCATACCTGCACCGATGACTTTACCAAGTGTTACCATATCAGGTTTCACAGAAGAAAGTCCCTGAGCACCTCTAAGTGATGCCCTAAAGCCAGACATAACCTCATCAAATATAAGTAATGCACCATGCGCATCACATAAAGCTCTTAAGCCTTCCAAAAAGACTTCATCAGCAGGTACTAGACCCATGTTGCCTGCTATAGGTTCTATGATGACACAGGCGATATCTCCTTTAGCATCTTCGAAGCACTTCTTTACTGACTTTAGGTCATTATAGGTAGCAAGCAGTGTATGCTTTGTAAGATCTGCGGGTACTCCTGGACTAGATGGTGTACCAAATGTTGCCAGACCTGAACCAGCTTGAACCAAAAGTGAATCAGAATGCCCATGATAGCACCCTGTAAATTTAAGGATGTTATCTCGTCCTGTAACCCCTCGTGCTAATCGGATAGCAGACATTACTGCTTCCGTGCCAGAGCTTACAAAACGTACTTTGTCTATACTCTCAAACATCCCCACTATCTCTTGGGCTAGTTCCGTTTCTACAGTAGTAGGTGCACCAAAACTAAGTCCACGTTTGACTGCTTCTATGACTGAAGCTTCTATATCGGCATCACAGTGACCAAAAATAAGTGGACCCCAGCTTTGTACAAAATCTATATATTTGTTGCCATCAATATCAAAAAGATACGCTCCCTCACCCCGTTCTATAAATGGTGGTGTTCCTTCTACTCCAGAAAACGCACGTACAGGAGAGTCTACGCCTCCAGGTATAACTTTATATGCTGCATCAAATGCTTCTATACTTTTATCATATGCCATGTTTTATTAATCCTCATTCTGTATAATACTTTTAGAATTATACACTAACAGAGCATAAAGAGGAGAAAGTCATCAAAACGGTTAAGGCATTCTTTCTTACTTTGCTTCTTTATGTGCTGTTCACACTCATAGTCTATATGTTGTTCTATCAAAAAATCATCTTTCCTTCTTCGCAAAGTAAAGAAGTGAAAATCACTCTCAATATAGAAAACTTTGAACCCTCCACATCTGCACAGTCACTCGTGGAGATAGAAAATGACCAGCAAGCCCTGGAAAATGCTACAAAACAGCTGTTAGAAAAAATAGCTACTGCTTCCAAAGAACAGGAAACATCTCCACAGGAACCTTCCTCCCCCATCAAAGAAACAACCAAACAGATATTTGAGAAGATAGCTGCTGCAGATGAACGTAAAAGTGTATCCCTTGAATCAACTTCTGAAGAAGAACTTGAAAAAGCCAGACTTGCCAAGATGGAACAAAAAAGAGTAGAGATACAAAAAAAAGAACAAGAAGCACTTGCCAAAAGAAAAGCCAAAGAAGAAGAGAAAGCCCGTGTAGAAAAAAAAGAGCAAACCAGACTCAATGCACTTGCATTAGCAGCAGCCAAGAAAAAAGCCAAAGAAGAAGCCAGACTTGCAAAGATAGAACAAAAACGACTTAAAAAAGAGAAAGAAAAAAAAGAGGCTCTTGCTAAAGCTAAGAGAGAAAAAAAGAAAAAAAGAAAAAAAGAAAAGGCGAAACAAAAACTACGTAAACAAAAACTAGCCAAAAAAATACCTAATCAACGTACCAAAAGACAAAGACAACGACAAAAACAACGCAAACAAAAACAAACAAAAAGAAAATCCAATGACCCTCTGGCCAATGCCATCATGAATGCCAGTACTTCTATACGTCCAACAAAATCAAGACGCCCTGCTATGCGTATGATAAAACAGTTTTATGGCTCAGAGTTTAACACCTTTACAAAAACCCAAAAAAGGTTTATAGAAAAACACCTAGGAAGCATTTATCAAATTACCCAACGTACACTTACACGTAACGGATACCCCTGGGTAGCACAAAAAACACACCAACAAGGTACAGCCATTGTCACTTTCTATCTCCACCCAAACGGTAACATCTCGGGACTAAGACTTAAGAAACGCATAGGCTATGCAGCCCTAGACAAGAACACTATAAAGGTCATACGTATAGCCTACAAAGACTACCCACGTCCAAAAACAAAAACAAAAATAACTTTTTATGTAGAGTATAGTCTTTTCTAACCATAGACTGAGTATAATAAACAATTATGACAAAGATATCTATACATCTTAGAAATATTGTGCAAAAATTGGGACACACTCAAGTGATTGTGATTATTACCATTTTTGCCATTATCGCTGCAGAAATACTAACATTTTTATTTATGGATATTTTTAATTTTCCCTATCCTGTTCCTTCTACTCCTGTAGTTACATTTTTAGTTACGGCTATTTTGACACCATTTATCTCATGGCATCTTCTTGCTCTTCTCTTTTCTATTGACAAAATGGAGCAAAAGATGAACTATTTGGCAACCTATGACTCAATGACAAAACTCTTTAGCAGACAGGCATTTTTTAAACGCTCTTTAGCCCTACATGATACGGTAGTAAAATCACATAAAACATACTCTGTAGCAATCATTGATATTGATAACTTTAAATCTATCAACGATAAATATGGTCATGCATATGGCGATAAATTACTTACCTATTTTGGTACACTCATCTTAAAAACATTAGATTCTGATTACATTATCGGGCGTATAGGAGGAGAAGAGTTTGCTGTAGTACTAGATGTAGATATAGATACACTGAAAACGCAAATGGACAGACTTCACCAAGCTGTTTTATATTCCAATATTACTGATATAGATACCAATATTGCTTATACGATCAGCATCGGACTTTTTGAAAATAGACTAGCTGGTATATTGTCATTTGATGAGGCTTTATCGCATGCAGATTATGCATTGTATTATGCTAAAACTACTGGTAAAAACAAGTCCGTAGTCTTTTCTGAATCACTGCCAGACAATAAATTCTCCAAAAAATCTTCCAACTTTAGATCTAGAAAATAATCAAAAGCTATTTTATCTCTTTCATTAAAGTATCTACTGCCTCAACTGTGCCCTGTATGAGTAGAGGATTGCTCTCTGCATCTAGCCAGTGTATAAGCTCTTTCATCTCATCTTCACGCATCACAGTACATCCAGCTGTTGGTACTTTTTTGATGTGTATAAATATACAAGACCCCGCACCCCTTATCGTTCCTACTTCATCTATATGGTTGTGGTTTACTACTATACCGTATTTGTAATAGTCTTTGGAAAAACGCATATGTTCAAAGCTTCTATAGTCTTTTTTTATGTTTTTACTATCTACTATTTTATTGTAAAGTTTGGAATTCACATCGTCTACACAATGGTCTGTACTTTTGTAGACTTCATATGGATAGTCTACGACAAAAGGAAAGTACCCAAAAGCCTGCTTGAGAGAGAAAATGCCTGCTGGAGCCTTGCCATCTCCCTCTTTTTTGATAATTTTGGCATCTTTGGGTGTAGTATGCAGTCCTATGCCCCAGCCTAAACCATTACGTCCTAACTTGATGTCTATAGACTTGCCTACCTTATGCCATTTGTCTGTTTTTTCATAACGTTGCAATGTACCATTGGGTGTAGACCAGTTTTGTGTTGTTACCACTATAAGTTGCTTACTATCAGGTATCTCCGCTACGCATAGAGTAAAAGCGAACAGAAGGCTAAGTAAAATCTTTTTCATTATGCTATAATCCTTTCAACCGAGGGTGTCAGGTGATTCATGATTCATTGCTTTGTAACAAATCACAAATCACTAGACCCCTCTATTTTCCCTACTATGCAGGTATATAAAATGGAATACGGAATACTTTCAGTCGCCATCCCCATACTCACAATCTTTTTAGCCATTATAACAAAAGATGTTATTGTCTCACTTTTAGGTGGTATTTTTGCAGGCTTTCTGGTGCTCAATGCCTACAACCCTGCCGATGCATTTGTAGCACTCTTTGATGGTGTCATCGCTCTTTTTGCTGAGGGGTGGATAGTTAAGACACTGCTTTTTATGCTGTTCATAGGAGCTATTATCAACCTACTTTCTGTCTCTGGATCTGTTGAAAGTTTCGTAGCCTATCTTAGTAAAAAAGCCAAACATATAGACTCTCCCAAAGGAGCAATGCTACTAGCTTACATCATAGGTATACTCATCTTTATAGAGTCTAGTATCACCGCACTTGTAGCAGGAACAGTAGCCAAACCACTCTTTGACAAGCATGGTGTAAGCCGTGAAAAACTAGCCTACATCTGTGACTCTAGCTCCTCACCCATCTGTACACTCATTCCACTTAACGCTTGGGGTGCCTTACTACTAGGTCTCATAGTCACTGCCATAGATGCACATGTTATCTCTGGCGATGCAGTATCTCTACTCATTGCTTCTATACCCTACAACTTCTACTCCATCTTTACGCTAGTCATCTTACTGGCAGTCATCCTGTGGGACTGGGATATAGGCCCTATGAAAAATGCCAAAGCAGCACCTTACATTATGCCAAACTTAGATGCGAAGGTAAAAGCCACACCTTACAAAATGCTATTACCTTTACTTGTGATGGTAGCTATGGTACCTGTAGGCTTGTTCCTTACAGGAGATGGTGATATCTTTAAGGGGTCTGGGTCTACCTCTGTATATTACGCCGTGGTTGTCACACTGTTTTTTATCTATGCCTACTTTATACCTACCAAGTTACTCACACATAAAGGCTTCTTCAAAGGACTATACGATGGTATGGCACATATGTTACCTGTGACTAGCATCTTAGTCTTTGCCCTACTCATAGGAGATGTAATCGGTGACCTTGGTACCGCCAAATACCTAGCTATGCTCCTAGAAGGCAACATCTCTCCTGTCATCGTACCTTTGCTTATATTTTTAGTATCTTCTATCACTGCATTTTCCACGGGAACCAGCTGGGGAACATTCTCCATTATGATGCCTATTGGTTTAACCTTGGGTGCTACTATGGGACTAGACATCCCTCTAGTCATAGCAGCAGTTATAAGCGGAGGTATATTCGGAGATCACTCTTCCCCTATAAGCGACACTACCATTATCTCCTCCATGGCAGCAGACTGTAATCACGTAGAGCATGTACGCACACAGTTACCATATGCCTTGATTGGTGGTTTTTTGGCTTCTTTGGCATTTTTGGTGGCTAGTTGGGTGACATTATAATGTTTAGATTCTTATTTAGCTTTTTTATATTTTAAAAATAAATTATGCTAAAATAAATCCAATAAAGGAAATACTGTATGAAACTCCTTAAATTTCTCTTTGGTATACTCTTGGTTCAATTAGCCACTTATGCATTGATACTCTTGTCACCTAGTACTCTAGACATGACAGGCATCTTACGTTTAACTGTACCATTGTTTTTCATAGCACTTGTCATTGCTTTTTGGTTCTCATCTATCTCTACACAACATGGTAAAGAGCATTTTGCTCATGAAAAAGAGAAGCTACGTAAAGACGCAGAAAAAGACAAAGAACGTGTTATTAAAGAAGCCCAAAGGAGCATCACCATAGAGAGTACCAAAACCCATGCCAAGGCCAACTTCAAAGTAGGAGCAGCATTTGCAGGTGCGTTGGGTGTGGGTGCGTTATTTGTGTTTGCACAGATGGTGACTGCTGGATTATTGGCACTTGCAGCTACTGGTGGTGCGATGGGTGGGTACTACATCAGAAGTAAAAAAGCCCAAAGGGAAAGACTCCTGGAGATAGATACTCCTAGAGATGTGGAAATTATAGAGTATAATAAAGAGGATAAAGTATGAAAAAACAACTGATTGTTTGGACACTCTGTCGAAGAGTTCTTTTGGGAGGAGTTCAAAAAGGAACTGTCAAATGAAACTTTTAGTCTCTGCTTTGGAACCCTCATCAAATCTCCACTTAAAAGAAGTACTCAAATATACACAAGAAGTAGAACTTGTAGGAATATTTGACAACTCTTTAGGAAAGCCTCTCTATGACATCTCTGCGATGGCAGTCATAGGTGTGGTAGATGCACTCAAAAAAATACGCTGGGCGTATAAAGCGATGGATGAGATGGTAGCCCTTGCCAGAGATGTGGACAAAATACTGCTTATGGACTCTTCTGCTTTTAACCTGCCCTTGGCAAAGAAACTCAAAACTGCCTACCCCGATAAAGAGATTATCTACTACATCTTGCCTCAGATATGGGCGTCAAGACCCAAACGTGCCAAAAAGTTAGAACGCTACTGTGACAAACTTCTGGGCATTCTACCTTTTGAAGTAGACTACTACCCACAAGGCAAGGCTGAGTATATTGGACACCCTTTACTTGATGAGATAGATTTACATAGAGTTGAAGTTGAGACTAAAAATGTCATCACTTTTATGCCAGGAAGTCGTAAATCAGAGATAACCCGTCTTATGCCCATCTTCTTGGAACTTAGACGTAAACTGGGCAGTGAAATACACCCTCTACTGGTCATACCACCAGCATTTAGCAGAGACAAGATAGCACATCTTTACAAAGGTAACAGAGAGTTTGAAGTGGTGCGTGATACCCATGAGGCACTTAGACGTTCTGCATTTGCTTTTATCTGTTCGGGTACAGCCACGCTTGAAGCTGCACTCATCGGTACACCTTTTACCCTAGCCTACATCGCCAAAAAAGTAGACTTTTTTATAGGTACTAAACTCTTTGGCATTAGTCAAGTAGGACTGGCCAATATCATACTCACAAAATACAATGGTACAATTTTGCACAACGAACTACTTCAAGATGAAGTCACAGTTGACAATCTGCTAAAAGAGTACTATCATACGGACAAAGATAGATTTGCTAAGAAAGCAGAAGAATTAAGGGAATATCTGGGGCATGGCAGTTCACAGAATGTTGCCAATATTATAATGGATTCATAATGTATTTTTCACTCTTCACTATTGACTATTTACTTTGTCCCCAACGGATACAACTGTGCTAGTACACATCTGCTGTTCCGTTGACAGCCACTACTTCTTACAAAAACTCCAAGAAGAGTACCCAGAAGAGAAACTCATAGGCTTTTTCTACGACCCCAACATACATCCCTACTCTGAGTACTACCTCCGCCTACTCGATGTAAAAAGAAGTTGCAAGATGCTTGGTATTGCACTCATAGAGGGTGAGTATGATGTAGAGAAGTGGCTTGAGCTTGTGAGGGGGTTTGAACATGAACCCGAAAAAGGTAGCCGTTGTGGTATCTGCTTTGACAGACGTTTTGAAGTCTCTGCTCAAAAAGCTGCTCAGATGGGAGAGCGTTCTTTTACCTCTACCCTGCTCACTAGTCCAAAAAAATCACTCAAACAACTTAAAATGGCTGGTGATACCCTGGCCCAACGTGAGGGTATAGCATTTATAGCTCCTGATTATCGTAAAGCCTCTGGTACACAGGAGCAAAACATCTTAGCAAAAGAGGATGTACTTTACCGTCAAGACTACTGTGGCTGTATGTTTGCTCTAAATATCCAACGTGACCAACAAAACAAACTAGCAGATGAACTCTTTGTACCTATTTCAGCACAAATTCAACCAGAATCCATAGAAGCACGTATAGTAATGTATGAGAAACGCTGGGAAATGGAAGAAAAAAATATACCTTATAAAATCATCAAACAACGCTTCTTAAACTGGCGTTTAACTTCAGGACTGTTACGTGTACGCAATACTGTAGTCCCAGCTCACTTTTTACCCTACTCTACACTACGTGGAAATTATAGCAGGGGCAAGATAGAGTGCAGCATAGACAATCTATATTATATGTCTCGTGATGAGGTACGTTTTATTACACTGGACACCTATAATACATTGGCTTCTACAGCCTATGTAACAGTCACAAACCTTATTTATAATCCCCCTTCTTTTGATGAAGAAATTGCTATTCGGTCAAAACTTGGTATCACAACATATGACCTCTCTACTCTCTTGGTAGTAGAAGAGATACCCGATAAAAAGATAGAAATTTTTTGTCAAAGTAAAATCTATGAGGATGTAAAAGAAGTACTTATTACTCTCTAAACCACCTTTTACTAAGTTTGAGATAAAATAAGACAATTTTTTATATAAAGGTCTACTTGTGCTCTATAATGTCGTTGAAATTCAAAAAATATTACCTCATAGATATCCATTTTTACTTTTAGACAGGGTAACTGAACTTACTCCTGGTAAATATATAGAAGGATTTAAAAATGTTTCTATCTCAGAACCTGTATTTCAAGGACATTTTCCTGATCACCCTATCTATCCTGGGGTAATGATTATCGAAGGTATGGCTCAAGCTGGTGGTGTACTTGCTTTTAAAAGTCTTAATGATGAAGATAAAAAAGACATTGATAAAAAAGTAGTTTACTTTATGAGTATAGACAAAGCAAAGTTTCGTTCCCCTGTCACACCAGGTGACCAACTCGTTTACAAAATAAATGTACTTAAAAACAAGGGAGCAGTATGGCAGCTTGAGGCCAAAGCATATGTAGATGACAAAGTTGTGGCACAGGCTGAACTTAAAGCTATGATTGTGGACAAATAGGTCTATAGATGTCACTTATTCATCCTACAGCCATCATAGAAAAAGGTGCAATACTGGGTAACAATGTATCCATTGGTCCTTTTGCTTATGTTGGATCACAAGTAAAGATAAGTGACCATACGACTGTAGCTTCACATACTGTGATAGAGGGCAAAACTACTATTGGCAAAAATAACCGTATTTTTTCTAATGCTGCCATAGGTACTATCCCACAAGATTTAAAGTATGATGGTGAAGAGGTAGAACTTGTCATTGGAGACAACAACACTATTAGAGAATTTACCCTACTTAACCCTGGTACTAAAGGGGGAGGGTCTATTACCAAAGTTGGTAACAATAACCTTCTTATGGGCTATGTACACCTAGGACATGATGTGATTATAGGCGACAACTGTATCCTGGCTAACGGTGTGGCACTTGCAGGACATGTTGAACTAGGGAATCATGTGGTTATCGGAGGGTATACGCCTGTACATCAATTTGTACATATCGGTGATTATGTAATGGTAGGTGGTGCATCTGCACTCACACAAGATGTACCTCCTTATTGTCTAGCCGAGGGTAACAAAGCTACACTTAGGGGATTAAACCTCACCGGACTACGTAGAAAAATAGAACGAGATGAGATTAATGAACTCAAACTTGCCTACCGTGAGCTGTTTGAACAGGGTAATCCTATTCAGGAAGTAGCACAGAGACTTTTTGAAAGTACACAGTCTGACAAAGTAAAATCACTTTGTACCTTTATAAAAACATCTAAAAGAGGAATACCTTTTGAAAGAAAAGAGAATAATAAAAACCATACCAAACCCCAATCAAACAATGAGGAAAAATAATGACTATTAAAACATGTAGTTTTTGTGAAGCCAAAGAGACTGAAGAAAATCCTCTTATTGCTGGAGAAAATGCATACATATGTTCAAACTGTGTGGTCTCTGCATATAAAATACTCTTAGGTGAAGATATAGATGATTCTCATGTAGACACAGGTAGCTATACGCTCTATACACCTAAGGAAATCAATACACTTCTGGGTGAATATGTTATAGGACAAGAAAAAGCAAAAAAGACACTTTCTGTAGCTGTATACAACCATTATAAACGTATCTTTAAAGATACTATAGATAACGATGATACACAAATAGCCAAATCAAATGTTTTACTTGTAGGACCGACAGGTTCAGGTAAAACACTGTTGGCACAAACTATTGCTAGGTTTTTAAATGTACCTATAGCCATAGCAGATGCAACCAACCTTACTGAAGCTGGCTATGTGGGTGAAGATGTAGAAAATATTCTAACCAAACTACTTATGGCAGCAGATGGTGATCCTGTACGTGCAGAACAAGGCATAGTCTTCATTGATGAAGTAGATAAAATAGCCCGTATGGGTGAAAACCGCTCTATCACACGAGATGTCTCAGGAGAAGGTGTGCAGCAGGCACTTCTAAAGCTCATAGAGGGGTCTATTGTAAATATTCCACCAAAAGGTGGACGTAAACATCCCAACCAAGATTTCATTCAGATAGATACTTCAAATATTTTATTTATCTGTGGTGGTGCATTTGATGGATTAAATGACATACTCAAAAGAAGACTTGGAGCAAACACACTTGGTTTTGGGCAAAAGAAACGCTCTAAAAAAGAAGAAGAAAACCTGATGCATCTCATAGAGGCTGATGATTTGGTCTCTTATGGACTTATACCCGAACTTATCGGTCGTCTTCATGTATTGGCAACATTGGGTGAAATAAGTAAAGAAGATATGGTACGTATATTGGTAGAACCTAAAAACTCTCTGCTTAAACAATACCAAAAACTTTTTGAGATAGATGGCGTAAAACTTAGCTTTGAAGAAGATGCCCTCACTCTTATTGCACAAAAAGCCATAGACAGAAAAACTGGTGCCAGAGGACTACGTACAATACTTGAAGAACTTTTACTTGATATCATGTATGAGTTGCCAGAACTTACAGGGTATGAGGTAGTCATTACCAAAGAAGTGGTTGCACTGGAATCAAAACCTCTTTATATAAAAAATAAAAAAACAGCATAAACAAAAGGATAGAAAATGTTTAAAAGAATTTTAGGTATGTTCTCAAACGATTTAGCCATCGATTTGGGAACAGCCAACACACTTGTACTGGTTAAAGGACAAGGTATTAGCATTAATGAACCTTCTGTGGTTGCAATCCAATATGATAAACATGGTCAGGAACGTATCTTGGCTGTAGGTCAAGAAGCTAAAGATATGGTAGGTAAAACACCAGGAAACATCAAAGCTATACGTCCTATGAGAGATGGTGTCATTGCTGACTTTGAGGTCACAGAAATGATGATACGCTACTTCATTGAAAAAGCCCATAAACGAAAAGGATTTTTCTCACCACGTATTATTATCTGTGTTCCTTATGGACTTACACAGGTAGAAAGACGTGCAGTAAAAGATTCAGCCGAAAATGCAGGTGCCAGATATGTCTATCTCATTGAAGAACCAATGGCAGCTGCTATTGGTGCTGGTATCCCAGTCAAAGACCCCAATGGTAATCTAGTAGTTGATATTGGGGGAGGTACAACCGAGATAGGTGTAACCTCACTGGGTGGGCTTGTACAAAGTAAGTCTATACGCATTGCAGGAGATCACATTGACCAGTCTATTGTTGATTACATTAAAAAGAATTTTAATCTTCTTATTGGTGAGCGTGTAGCTGAAGAACTCAAGATAAAAATAGGCACAGCCGTATTACTTGAAACAGAACTTACAACGAATGTACGTGGTAGAGATCAGGTAGAAGGAAGTTTGGCTTCTATCGAAATCACCTCTGAACATATCAGAGCAGCGATGAAAGACTCTCTTGAAGAGATAGCAAATGCCTTAGAATCAGTACTTGAACAAACACCACCTGAACTTGCAGGGGACATCGTAGAAAATGGTATCGTACTCACTGGTGGCGGTGCATTGATTAGAGGACTTGACAAATATCTTTCTGATATTGTTAAGCTCCCGGTATATATTGCAGAAGATCCTCTCTTGGCTGTAGCTAAAGGTACAGGTAAAGCATTAGATGAGATAGATTTACTCCAACAAATGGCTTATGAAGACTAGACTCATCATCATTGCCATACTGTTACTGATACTAACAGTCCTGCTTAGTAGAAATGATGAGCGTATTACAGATACGCTGCTTAATATCATCAATCCCATAAAGCAAAATTATCAAAATTTTACACAAGGGATAAAAGAGAAGAGTCACTCGTACATTTTTCAAAAAGAATCTATAGAAAAACTAAGCCGTGAAAACCGTATTCTACGTAAGCGGCTGTTAGAGCAAACCCACTACATACAACAAGTAAAAAATATCTATAATGTCCTTCCTGAACTTTCCAAATTACCAATCCATAATATTTCTATATTAGAAACTATTTCTTATGTAAAACTCAATAGTTTTTCACAAATTATTCTTACAAAACCCAAAAATATAAACAAAGAAAAGCTTTATGGTTTGATTCAAGGTAGTGTTGTAGCAGGTATCGCAGAATATCATAACAATCAACTCTATGGCTACCTTACTTCTGATAATAAATGTCGTTTTTCTGTTTTTATAGGAAATGAAAATGCACCAGGTATTGCAATTGGTGTAAAAACCAATCAAATGATTATCAAATTTATACCCAAATGGCATAAAATTAAAAAAGGTGACAAAGTGGTAACTTCTGGACTAGATGATATCTTTTTTTCTAATATCCCTGTGGGTGTTGTCACCAAGGTAGAAACACAAAGTTCCTACAAAGTTGCACATATTAAAACCTATAGTGATATCTACCATCCCAAAACATTTTTTCTCATTAATGATGCTAAGGCTACAATTGCTGAAAACTTTGATTCAAATGCTACCAAACTAAGACCTTTTAGAGCTATCACTGTAGTAAACAATATAGTCAATCTTCCAAAAATGAGGAAATACGATCAAAATCAATCATTGCCTCTCATCTCTAGTATTCCTTCTCGTATCGATCAAACACAAGAAGATGTGATAGAGCCAATCGTACCTACAGAAACTGCTACCATAGCTAAACCTAAAAAAGTAAAAAAACGAAAAACCAAACCTAAAAAACGAAAAGCCAAGAAGAAAAAGAAAAAAAGTAAACCTAAACCTAAATCAAGTACTCTAGATCTCTTTTAAGTGCTTATAATATACCTTTTTTAAGGGAGTTTTTTATCTCCCTGATGTATAATAACAAACTAAAAATCAAGGGTATCTCTCTATGCCAAAACGCAATGACATCAATACCATATTACTTATTGGTTCTGGTCCTATCGTTATCGGTCAAGCTTGTGAATTTGACTATTCTGGTACACAATCAGCCAAAACACTTAAAGAACTGGGTTACAGAGTTATACTCATAAACTCCAATCCAGCTACAATTATGACTGATCCTGAATTTGCAGACAGAACCTACATCGAACCTATTACTCCTGAAGTTATCTCTAAAATCATTACACAAGAGAAGATAGATGCCATATTGCCAACTATGGGTGGACAAACAGCACTCAATGTGGCTATGGATATGTATGATACTGGACTACTGAAAGGTATAGAGTTTCTAGGTGCAAATCCTGCAGCCATTAAAAAGGGTGAAGATCGTCAAGCATTCAAAGAAGCCATGATTAAAATAGGCATGGACTTGCCTATCTCTCAATATGCCTATAATATGGATGAGGCACTAGATGCGGCAAAGAACATTGGTTTTCCACTGATTATTCGTGCATCATTTACTATGGCAGGTGGTGGTTCAGGTGTGGCTTACAATATGGATGAATACAAAGAGATAGTTCGTGGTGGACTTGAAGCTTCACCTATCTCTGAAATCCTTATTGAGGAGTCTCTTTTAGGATGGAAAGAGTATGAAATGGAAGTCATTCGTGATAAAGCCGATAACTGCATTATTGTCTGTTCTATCGAAAACTTTGACCCAATGGGTGTACATACAGGAGACTCTATCACGCTTGCTCCTGCACTCACATTGACTGACAAAGAGTACCAAAATATGAGAGATGCCTCTTTTAAGATATTGCGTGAAGTAGGCGTTGATACTGGTGGTTCTAATGTACAATTCTCTATCAACCCTGATACAGGTCGTATGATTGTCATTGAGATGAATCCACGGGTAAGTCGTTCTTCTGCCCTGGCATCCAAGGCTACAGGCTACCCTATCGCCAAAGTAGCCACACTTTTGGCTGTTGGCTTTACGCTAGATGAGATTAACAATGACATCACTGGCACGCCAGCCTCTTTTGAACCAGTGATTGACTATATTGTGACCAAACTACCTAGGTTTACTTTCGAAAAATTCCCTTTGGCAAACTCTACCCTTACTACTGCTATGAAGTCTGTCGGAGAAGCTATGGCAATAGGTCGAACTTTTAAAGAATCATTCCAAAAAGCACTTTGTTCACTAGAGACTGGACTCATTGGCTTTAATCCTATAGTATGTGATGGTGAAACCC
>JALWME010000101.1 GCA_027083995.1 Sulfurovum sp. | reverse complement strand
TGCGTTCCAAGGTGATAAGTATCAATCCTGTGACAACAATAAAACTAAGCATGTGCATCACTAAGCTCCAAAGCCAGCTTCTTAGCCCCCTTAAAGTCAGCCTTCCCTGTACCAAGCTTAGGCAATGTTTCTACTTTAAAATAGATACTAGGTACAAACAAAGGGTTAAGCCCTAAGCCTTTGATGCTCTCTTGCAGTCTGTCCACTTCCATCTCTCCTTCAAGCAGCAATACTAGCTTCTCTCCTTTTTTTGCATCAGGTAAAGCAGAGACAGAGATTTGGTCATTTTCGCCTAAGACTTTGGCTATCTCACTCTCTACAAGCCCCAGACTTACCATCTCTCCTGCCACTTTGGCAAAGCGACTGTAGCGGTCTACTATGGTGAGGAAACCATCTTCATCCAAACGACCTTTGTCTCCTGTCACATACCAACGTATGCCATCTAGTTCTTTGATGACAGAATCAGTCTTTTGGGGGTCTGCTATATAGCCTTTCATAATCTGTGTACCTCCTATGAGTATCATTCCCTCTTCTCCCGTTTTAAGTGGCTTGAATCTCTCTGGGTCTACTATCTTAAAAGCACTACCAGGCACAGGCAGCCCCACTGTACCTACCTTATGTCCTACCTGTACTTTCCATGAGTCTTGCATGAGTACATCTGGTATATTTATAGAAGCTACAGGTGTAGTTTCTGTAGCACCATAACCCTCGTAGATATCATGCCCAAACTTCTTTTTGAAGTCATCTCGTATCTCTTGTGGGAGTTTTTCTGCACCTGCTATAACCATACGCAAATCTTTAAACATCAAGGGGTTTAGCTTTTTGTTTCGTGTATAGAGTCTAAAGAAAGTAGCCGTAGCAAAGAGCATCGTGGCTTCATATTTGGCTGCCATCTTTCCTATGCCAAAACCATCTGTGGGATCTGGGTGGCAGACTACAGGTATGCCCTCTATGAGAGGAAGGAGTGTTGTTACCGTAAGCCCAAATGAATGAAAGATAGGCAAAGTTCCCAGCATCACATCTGCATCATCTGGGTTGATAAGTGAGGTAGCCTGTTTGATGTTGCCCATCATGTTTTTATGGCTAAGTTCTATACCTTTGGGCGTGCCTTCAGATCCAGATGAGAAGAGAATGGCTGCTGTATCTTCTGTATCTACATCTTTAATATACAACTTGCTTAGCACTGAAGCAGGCAAGAGTTTTACAAGCCCTAAAGTCATAAAGCTTTTAAGTCTACTCATACCTGCCCTTATATCTTCTAAGTAGATAATCTCCAGTTCTTTAAGCACGTCTGTCAAGTCAAAGCCTTTGGCTTTAAGTTTGGTGACAAATTGTTTTGATGCTACTACTTTAGTGATATTGGCTATTTTGAG
Organism: Sulfurovum sp.; assembly: GCA_027083995.1. Next base: position 2,951 of record JALWME010000101.1, on the reverse strand, counting down.
TGCATGTTTTACACTCTCATTTCCACTTGAATAGTTTAAATTGACGATAGTTTTCCCTAAAGTAAGTACTGCCATATTCCCCATAGAACCACCTACAGAAGTAGGCAATAATAGTCCTATATTTTGACTGCTTGCAAGCTTTGATTTTAAAGCAGAAGCTATCATAAATGTGCCTGTAACAAATCTGTTGCCGTTTACTTCCACCCCTGTGGAATCAGCCATGCAAAGCTTTGTGCCTACTTCTTTGGTAGAGTATATCCATGCTTTTTGTATACTCGCCAAGGTATCTGCATAGTGTTTCCAACTCTCTACAGAGAGGTCAAAGACGGCTTTTTTCACGTCTCCTGCACTGCTATGCACATCTATAGGTTTACCAAAACTTACAGATATCTCTTTGCTGGTATTTCTCTTCATCTTTTTAGATGCGTAAGAGAAATTGTCTTCCCAAAGACCTCTAAGGTAAAAAGGTACGATGACAGCATTATCGGATACTACTTCTTTTGTAGCCATCTCAAAGCCTCTTTGAAACGTTCCTAAATGTCCGTTACGCGAAAGATGTCCTTCGGGAAAAAGTGCTACCGTTTCACCACGATTTAGTGCTTCAGTCACTTTTACCAAGGCTCCTTTGCTTCCTCTGCTAGAGATGGGGATAACACCAAAAAAGTCTAAAAATGGCTTCAAGTACCACTTCTCATAGTAGCTTCTTTCCATCACAAAACGTATCTGTTTTGGGTATGCCATTTGTAAAATAGCCCAATCCAGAAAGGAGACATGGTTACCCAGAAGAAGTATACCTTTGTCTGCCTCTATATGTTTGAGTCCGTTGACATAGAGGTTGTATTTGAAGCCTACAATCATACGTACCATATAGCGTACCAGTGACTGGGGTAATTTGATGAAAGTGTATACCATTCCTATGAACGCAACCGTAGAGACGAAATAAAACAGTCCTGCAGCAGAAAGCTCGAAATATGCAAAAAGTGCCGTAAGCAGCAGAAACAAAAACATACTGACATTTTGCATGAAGTTATTGCCTGCTAATACTTTTCCTAGTATCTGTGCAGGTGTAGCAAACTGTATAATGGCATTGAGGGGTACAATAAAAAGCCCTGCAGAAAACCCAAATACAAACAGTGCTGTACCTAATGTTCCTAGCCCAGTCAAGCTTGGAATGGCATACAGTGAAAGTGCCACACCCAAAGCCCCCAAAGGGATGATACCAGTCTCTATATAGTTTTTACTTACACGCCCTGCAAACATAGACCCCACGACCATACCCAAACCAGAGAGTGCCAGTAGACCTTGTGCCACAATGGTATCTGTAATACCCAGTGTACGTTTAAGATGTTCACCAAATACTGCCAAAACGACCTGAGATACACCCCAAAGTACAGACAACCCTAAAATACTTAACCATACAGTTTTATTTGCTTTAATCACAGATAGATTTGATTTTAAATATTCTAACTTTTGGTACTTGCTTACCTCAAATACCACGGTCTTATCTGTACTTTGTTTCGTAAACTGCTTGACAAGTTTTTTAGCCAACAGATATTCAACCACACTGGCTCCTATGAGTAAAAATCCAATAGGTGCGATGTAAATCAATATCTCTGAAGGCATGATACTTCTGTCTTGTAAAAAATACTCAAAAAACACTGAATAGACAACACCACCCAACAGTATGGAGACAATGGTCACAGCTTGTACCAAGGCATTGGCTTGGGCCAACTTTTCATTGCCTGTCATCTCTTTGATAAGTCCATACTTTGCAGGTGAATAGATAGCAGACTGAGCAGCCAGCACAAATGTAAGCCCAAATGCTACCCAAAACCAACCCATCATATACGAAAACAAAATAAGTGTCGTGATACCTATGGCAGCAGCTGAAGCGTACTCAATAACTTTGGTTTTAGGGTACTTGTCACTTATATGCCCCGCAGGAGAAAAAAGAAAGATAAAGGGTAATAGGATTAAGGCATTGACAATAGCAGTTAATACAATGAGTTCTGATCCGTCATAGGCTTTAAAGATGGTATTTTGCAAGATAATCTTATGCCCCAAGTCAGTCATTGCATTGAGAAATATAATGAGTATGTATGGGGTAAACCCTGCTATTTTAAAAAGTGTTTTCATGAAGCGTCCTTTGTTATGTTTTTGTGGTGTGCTTTTACTGTGTGCATGTTAAAGATATACGGTTTTAGTTTGAGTATCAAATCAAAGAGGAGTTCATAATGTGCATTATGTGACTCACACGCTTTACCAAGCAGATCTGATCCTATCTTATTTTCTTTGGATGCAAGTAGTTTCGCATCTGCAACATAGGCATCAAACAAAGTAAAATCAAGCCCTAATTCTCTTGCTCTTTCCAAAATCTCTACTATCTCGACTTCTTTAGACGAAAAACCTTTGGCTCTTTCAAAAAGATACCCTTTGTCCTGATACATCTGAAGTCTTTTTTCATCTATACCTACATGTTTTAAAAAATCACTTTTTGTGTACCATGCATTATCTCTGCTTCCAGAGATAAGTTCCAAAGAGCGTACCATCATCTCAAAAGTCCCATCAAAGTCAAAGTTGTTATCTTGAAAGATACCCTGTATCTCCGCTATAGAATAGGAAAAGTTATGTTGTAGATATTTGATAAATTTAAGTATCTGCACACAGCTCTCATCATAGAGGTGTACATTGGTTTTAGGCTTAGAGGGTTCAGGGAGAAGCCCCTCTTTTATGTAGTAGAGTATGGTCGATTTGCTCTCATCACTCAGAGCCATCAATTCTTTCATTTTTAGTGCCATCACAAATCCTTAATTTGAATTAGTGACAGTATAGACTTTTTAACCTTAAAGTGTCAAGTATCACTCTACACTTTAAAGTATTTATCTTTATTCTTTATCTTCATTCTTATTTTTATCTATAGCCATTGCATCACCAAAACCAAGTGCTTCTTT
>JALWME010000100.1 GCA_027083995.1 Sulfurovum sp. | reverse complement strand
TATTCTCCTTACCAGCTTGCTTTACGCATACCAGGGATTAAACCCTCGTTAGCCATTTTTCTTAAACACACACGGCAAAGACCGAAGTCTCTGTATACCGAGTGAGGTCTACCACAAATATTACATCTTGTATATGCCTGAGAAGAAAACTTAGGTGTTCGCTTCTGTTTTGCTATCATTGATTTTTTAGCCATTTGTTTTTCCTTTACTAAAAGGCATTCCAAGCTTCTGCAGAAGCGTAAATCCTTCTTTGTCAGATTCAGTACTTGTTACTATTGTAATATTCATACCATGTGTTTTAATCACTTTATCAAACTCAACTTCAGGAAACATCAACTGTTCTTGAAGACCAAAGTTATAGTTACCACGTCCGTCAAAACCTTTTCTAGGTGTTCCTCTAAAGTCTTTTACTCTTGGAAGTGCTATTGATACTAACTTGTCAAAGAAGTTATACATATTTGCACCTCTAAGTGTTACCCTGATACCTGTTGGAGCACCTTCTCTAGCCTTAAAACCAGCCACTGATTTTTTAGCATTCACGACCACTGCTTTTTGACCAGCAATAAGAGAGATGGTGTCTGCCATATTTGCGATAAGTTTGCTATCTTTACCCTCTTCACCAGCACCCACAGAGATTACTATCTTTTCAAGCTTAGGTGTCTGCATCGGGTTAGTAATACCGCACTCTTCATTTAGTGCAGGAACGATGTCATTGTACTTTTGCTTCATTCTACTCATAAGATTACGCCTCTACTTTTTTTACATTTGAGATATGAATTGGCATTTCAATGTTAGCAAATCCACCCTCTTTATTTTGTTCCGTTGGCTTCACAGCTTTTTTCGCTATCTTGCAGCCAGAAACAATTACTGCATCTTTTTTAGTCAGTACCTGAAGCACTTCTCCTCTTGTACCTTTATCATCACCTGCGATAACCATCACGGTATCACCTTTTTTGATTTTATATGTTTTTGCCATACTACCATACCTCCGGTGCAAGTGATACAATTTTCATAAAACCTGCATATCTTGTTTCACGACTTACAGGGCCGAAGATACGTGTACCTATTGGCTCTTTTTTGTCGTCAATAATTACAGCAGCATTGTCATCAAAACGAATAAGTGACCCATTTTCTCTTTGAATCTCTTTTTTGGTTCTAACAACAACCGCTTTAATAACCTTACCTTTTTTCACTTTACCAGTTGGAAGTGCCTTCTTTACAGAAGCTACGATAATGTCACCTACAGATGCATATCTTCTTTTAGATCCACCAAGAACCTTAATACACATAATCTCTTTTGCACCAGAATTATCTGCTACATTTAATCTAGTAAAACCTTGGATCATTACACTTCTCCTCTTTTTACTATTTCTAGAAGTCTAAAAGATTTTGTTTTAGATAAAGGTCTACATTCAACTGCAGATACCGTATCGCCAACATTAATATCATTCTTCTCATCATGGATAAGATATTTTTTAAATCTTTTTACTGTCTTGTGATATCTTGGGTGAAGTACTCTTCTTTCAACTAAAACAGTTGCAGTTTTATCTCCAGCCTTTTTAATCACTGTACCTTGTATTTGTCTTTTTGGCATAAATTACCCCTTACTTCGATCTAACAGCAGTCAATGCTGTTTGGATTCTAGCGATATCTTTTTTCGCTACTCTTAACTCAGTAGTATTTGTCAACTGCATTGTTTTTTGTTTTGCAGTCAATGTAAATAACTCTAGTTTTTTCTCTTTGAGCATTGCCAATAAATCAGCTTCGCTTTTCTCTTTAATATCAATATATTTCATTGCTATCCTTTGAAGTGATAATTTTACACTTAAATGGCATTTTATGAATCGCAAGTGTAAGAGCTTCTCTCGCCAAAGTCTCTTCAACACCGGCCATCTCAAAGATAATTCTTCCTGGTTTTACATTCATAACCCATCTATCAACTCCACCTTTACCTTTACCCATTCTTGTCTCAAGTGGTTTTGCGGTAAGTGGTTTGTCTGGGAAAACTCTAATCCAAGTTTTACCAGAACGGCTTATTTTTCTTGTCATAGTGATACGTGCAGCTTCTATTTGACGTGAATCAATTCTACCTGCTTCTATTGCCTTAATTGCTATATCACCAAATTCAATCTTGTTGCCTCTGAAAGATTTGCCGCGATTACGGCCTTTCATCTGCTTTCTCCATTTTGTTCTTTTAGGCATTAACATGGTTATTCACCTCTCTTTTGGCGTGGTTTACGACCACCTTTTTTCTCTTCTTTTGGTTCTGCTTGAATACCTTTAGCCAATACCTCACCTTTAAATATCCATACTTTAATACCAATAATTCCATAAGTAGTATGTGCTTCTGCAAAACCGTAATCGATTTTAGCTCTAAGCGTATGAAGAGGTACACGCCCTTCTAAATACCATTCAGTTCTTGCCATCTCAGCTCCACCGAGTCTGCCAGATACAGAAACTTTAATCCCTTTTGCACCTGATTTAAGTGCACCTTGGATAACCTTTTTCATCGCACGCCTAAATGCTGTTCTTCTCTCTAGTTGCGTTGCAACATTTTCAGCTGCAAGTTGACCAGAAGCTTGTGGACGTTTCTCTTCTTTGATGTTAATCGCTACATCTTTACCAAGCATTTTAATAAGTGTTGCTTTGAGTTTTTCAATATCTGCACCCTTTTTCCCGATGATAATACCAGGTCTGGCAGTCACGATATTAACTCTTAATTTTTTAACAGTTCTTTCTATGATGATGTTAGATACACCCGCATAGAAAAGTTCTTTTTTTAGGAATTTTCTGATTTTATAATCTTCAGCGATAAATTCAGATGTTCTTCCTTTGGCTGGAAACCATCTTGATTCCCAGTTTCTGTTGATTCCAAGTCTAAGACCTATAGGATTTACTTTTTGACCCATTACGCGTCCTTTCCGTTTACGAAGTTTTTCGCATCAGCGATAGCATCTTTAAAGTCACCTTTAAATGTGTACTTCTCTTCCATCGTGTCGATTTGTGCTTGTGTCATATTTACAACATCTGCATAGGTGAAGATACCTTCATCATTAAGCTTACCTGCATACACTTTGCCAATACCAGCAATTTTAGTCAAGTCATCACCTTTAGTCTTAGCTTTTTTAGCTGCTTTAGGTGCTTCTTTTTTAGATTCTGTCTTTTTTGCTGTCTCTTTTTTTGCTACTGGCTTGACTGTTTCTTTTTTAGCTGTTGCTTTTTTACTTATAGTTTTTTTCGATGCTACTTCTGTAGGAGCAGCACCTATTTCTACTAAAATGTGTGCCGTTGGCTTAATGATTCTAGAAGCTGTACCTCTAGCTCTTGGTCTCCATCTTTTCATTACTGCTGCTTTGTCTACCCTACAAGAAGTAATCGTTACTTCTTCAGGTTCAAAATTACCATTAGCTACAGCTGAGGCTATCACTTTAGAAATAATACCCGCTGCTTTGTTAGGCATAAACTCTAGTGCTGCAAGAGCAAGTTCAGCATTCATGCCTTGCACTTCTCTAGCAATGAGTCTTGCTTTCGTAGGAGAAACCCTTACAAATTTTAATAATGCTCTACTCATATTAACCCACCTTCTTCTGAACAGAACCTTTATGGCCCTTAAATGTTCTTGTTGGTGCAAACTCACCTAGCTTATAACCTACATGGTTTTCAGTAATAAATACTGGTACAAACTGTCTGCCATTATGAACATTGATGGTTAGACCAATAAACTCAGGGAAGATTACTGATCTTCTTGACCAAGTTTTAATTGGTTTTTTATCACCAGACTCTTTCGCTGCTAATACTTTTTTCATTAGGTGACCATCGATAAATGGCCCTTTTTTTGTCGATCTTGCCATATCTTAACCCCTACCTTTTTTCTTTTTAGCAATAATAAGTTTATCACTAGCTTTTTTCTTACGTGTCTTATACCCTTTAGTTGGCATACCCCAAGGAGATACTGGATGACGACCTGAGTTTGTTTTACCTTCACCACCACCATGAGGGTGATCAATTGGGTTCATCGCACTACCGCGTGTTTGTGGTCTAATACCAAGGTGTCTTGAACGTCCTGCTTTACCGATAACAATATTTGAAAAATCTTCATTTCCCACAGTACCGATAGTCGCTAAACACTCACCAAGGATATATCTCATCTCAGATGAAGGAAGTCTTAAAGATACATATTTGCCATCTCTACCCATAATCTGTGCATAACCACCCGCACTACGTGCGATTTGACCACCATGACCTGGACTCATTTCAATGTTGTGCACCAATGTCCCAACAGGAATATTTTTTAACTTCATCGTATTGCCAGTTTTGATGTCAAGTCCAGATTCCGCTGACA
>JALWME010000099.1 GCA_027083995.1 Sulfurovum sp. | reverse complement strand
ATGGCGATTAATTTTGGGGGTATGGTGAACAAGGTGACTAGCCTACATCCTGATGCTATGGGACACTACATGGATATGTTTAAGAAAGTTCTTGAGACTGGCAGTAGTGCAGATGCAATGATTAGAAAAGTGAAAATCAATGATGATGTTTCTACAGAAGATGCTATAGAGAACATGAGAGAGATAGCTGCAGACAATAATTTCTTGGTTGTAGGTGATGCTAAAATGTCTATAAAAAGTAGCATCAAAACGCCAGGGGGAAAAAGATATATTAGAATTTTATCGTTCTGTGCTCCTTCTGTTGCCGAGAAGTTTATTGCATACAGTGAAGCTTTTGGTGCATTTATGCCCTGTAGAATATTAATCGTAGAAGATGATGAGGGTAATAGATGGTTATATACTATGGCAATGGAACTTATGCTGTATGGAGGAAAGCCACTTCCTGACAATATGATGGAGATGGCATTAAAGGTACGTGGACTCATGTATGGTATGATGGATGCAGCTGCAACTGATGGTGATTATGAGCCTGAAGAATTATAGTTAAGTATACACAACTAGTCTGTTACTCTTTTAGACAGACTAGTTTACATCTGATATATGGATAGCTTCAATATCATATATTTTCCTCTCCTAAGCAGAGTTATTTCAATTTTTTTGTAAGTGTGAATTTTTTAGACATGCATAATAAAATTCATTAATAAATTATAAAATAACTATACAGATTAAGTAAAGCGTATTATAATTATAATATTGTTTTATTCCTAATATAGGATAAAAAATGGATAAATTTAAAAATAAAGGTTTGATATGAAAAGAGTAATTCTTTCTATACTGTTAGCAACAATTGGTCTTGTTGCTGCTGAAGGTGAAGTGCCATATGCAATAGGCTTAAAATTAAAGCCACAGCCAGCAAAAATCTATGCTATGGAGTGTGCACGATGTCACGGTAAAGATGGTAAGCAGACTAGCTATAAGGGCTTTCCAAGCGTCATAAAGTATGGCAAGATTGCTGGGCGTGATGCAGCAGAATTGGCAAAGACAATTAAAGAGTATAGAGGTGGTGTAAAAAGTAAAGATTATAGTCCTCTTAACAAATATGGTTATGGTGCAGCAATGAAAGCTCCAACAAGAGATCTCTCTTGGGAAGAAATTGATGCGGTTGCTCAATATATCAGCAATTTAAAGTAAAGGTCAAAGTATGGACAAAATATATATTGAAAAAATGTTATCCAAAATGGATAAAGATTTAGAAAAACATGGTATGAGCAGAAGAGATGCTATGAAAATGGCAGGTCTTTCTGGTGCAGGACTCTTTATGGGTGGTACAGCAAGTGCGAGTGCAGAAGAAGAGAAGATTGTAAAAAGTGATGCAAAAGCTAAAATTGTCATTGTTGGGGGTGGATTGGCAGGTGTGAGTACGGCTGCTAGATTGACACTTAATTTGACTGACCCTGATATTACAATCATTGAACCTGAAAAGACCTCTGTATCTTATCAGCCTGGGCAGACTTTGGTTGCAGCTGGTATATGGGATGAAGAAGATATTATTTATCAAAGGGATGATTTTATACCAGATGGTGTGAAGGTGATTGAAGACAGAGCTGTATTTTTTAATCCTCAAGAAAATAAACTTACTACCGAGAAAGGACAAGTGGTTACTTATGACTATCTTATTCTTGCAATGGGAGCACAACTTGATTTTGAGAGAATTAAAGGTTTAGAAGAGGCAGGTCGTGCACTCTCTGCTGGTAATAATGATAAACTTCTAGAAGTATTGGGAGATAGTATCTGTTCTATATTTACCTCACAAGGTGCTGCAAAAACCTGGGAGATTATGCAAAAATATATAGACAGAGCAAAGTCTGGGGAAAAAACAAAATTTGTATTTACCCATCCAGACACACCTATTAAATGTGGTGGGGCACCAAAGAAGATTATGTACTTGACAAATGCCCGACTCAAAGAAGCAGGTGCCAGAGAAAATGCTGAGTTGGTTTTCTACCCTAATGGTGGAGCAATGTTTGGTGTACCTGAATACCACGATGCAATTGTAGGACAGTTTGAAAGAGAAGGCTTTAAGTATCACTATAGACATAATCTTATCGAAGTAGATAAAGAGAAAAAGATTGCAGTATTTGATGCCAAATGGCAAGAAAAAGGTCCATGGGATCCTGTAATGAAAGATTTTGAAGTTATACCTAAGCGTGAGAAAGTAAGGGTGCCTTATGACTTTTTGCATATTGCTCCAGCAAATATTGCTCCACGAGAGATAGCAGAATCTGACCTTGGTTCAGCAAAAGGATGGGTACCTGTAAATAAAGAAACACTTCAGCATATTAGATACCTCAATGTATTTTCTCTAGGTGATGTGGCTCAGGTACCAATGGCTAAAACAGGTGGATCTGTAAGAAAACAATATAAAGTACTTGTAGATAATCTTATTGCACATATGAATGGTAAAAAACTTAATGCCAAATATGCAGGATATACGGTTTGTCCACTCATTACGGATATTGGTACAGTAATGCTTGCAGAGTTTGACTGGACGGTTAAGCCTACTCCTTCATTCCCACTGGATCCAACTGTTGAGAGATGGGTGTTTTGGTTAATGAAAGTTTATGCATTAAAACCTATGACTATGTATGGTATGCTTTCTGGTAGAGCATAGCCGTTAAAGGTTTAGGGTGATTGTATGCAAATAGAATTTGAACTTGTCACTTATGATGAGGAATTAGATAAATTTGAGTTAGATGAAACAATACATCAGCTAGAAATAAGTGATGAGGATGCTCAAACCTATGAGCTTCTAAAATCCTCAGACTTATACTTATACAATTGGTTAAAAGAGGCAGACTTTTTCTTAAAATATGTTCGTGAAAAAGTATATCCTGACAGCGAACATACCAAAATAGCCATTAGCGATATTAATGGTATAACTTATCGTAGATTTTATTTTTTTAAGGTTACAAGTAGTGACCGTCATTATGAATACTTTAAAAAACTTTTTAACATTTTTGAGGAATCAGACTGGCAAGATAGAGAAGAAATTGGTGAACAGATATTAGACCAACTTCTTATAAAAAGACAAGAGATGATTATAGATTTATCAGATTAACGGTGTAGTGAATGATGCTCAGGAAATTTAAACAGGAAGTAAAAAAAGAATTTTTTATTTATCTTGTAATATTTTTTATATTGGCATTGATTTCACATAGTGATTTATTGACTAATCCTTCTGCAAGATTTCAAATGCTGAGGGAAAAAGAAAACTATTTCCATCCTTTTTTATATACTCTTATCCTTTATACCATACTCTTTATAATTAGGAAAGTTCTAGATTTTATTATAGGGCTATTTGAGCATAAATAACGGTATGTTCATAGTTATGTTCCCCTGTATCGCAATGAATAATGTATATATAATTATTTTAGAGATGTAAGTGCTTTATTTAAATTGTTTCTACTGGTAACATTGCACGTTAAAACTCATTTTTAATGCATAGTCTGACAAGTTCTTTTTAAAACCTTACGTTATAATTATGATTATAATTTATATTAGTTATATTTTAATTTTATGTAAAAGATAACGAGTGTAAGTATATGAGGATGTAAGATTAATCCTGAAATTATAAAATCTACAAATAAAGGAAAAGATGTGAATAAAACATTTGAAGAAGAATCAAACTCTGTCAGCAGAAGAGAATTCTTTAAAAAAACTGCATCAGTAAGTGCAGTTGCTGCGACAGGTATTTTAACCCCAGCATCACTTCTTGCTGATGATGAAAATATCATCCATCATACGAAGTGGGGAACCACTTTAGGTGATGAAGTGAATAAGAACCCTTATGGTGTGCCATCACTTTATGAGCATAATATTGTGAGAAGAACATCAGCACTTATGTCTTCAGCAGGAGATATGCATGCGGCGATTTCTATGTCCCCATTGGCTGATTTGCATGGTATCATTGTGCCAAATGGATTGCACTTTACACGTACGCATAATGGTGTTGCACATATTGATCCAAATAAATACAGACTTATGATACATGGATTGGTTGAAAAACCAATAGTGCTTACATTGGAGCAGCTAAAGAGATATCCAAGTGAAAGTAGAATTCTAGTTTTAGAATGTCCTTCAAACTCAGCAGCAGAATGGAAAGGACCACAATTTGGTACTTTACAATTTGTAAAAGGTATGATGTCTTGTGCAGAGTGGACAGGTGTTCGTCTTAAGACAATACTTGATGAGCTTGGTCTGAAACCAGAAGCCAAATGGATGTTGGCAGAAGGCTCTGATGGCTCAGAGATGAGCAGAACAGTTCCTATTGAGAAAGTGCTTGACGATGCGATGATTGTTTGGGC
>JALWME010000098.1 GCA_027083995.1 Sulfurovum sp. | reverse complement strand
TTTATCATTACTCCAATCTCTGCACACTCATTAGGCAATCAAAGACCTTTGGTGGTACCTGCAGATTTTAGTATAGAGTTTGATGCTCAAGAGTATGAAGCTATAGCCACCATAGATGGACAAGAGGTGTATGAACTTTTTGAAGGTGATATACTTTATATTGAAGGTGCAAAAGTAGGAGCAAAACTACTACATAGAAAGGAGCGTAATTACTTTTCTGTACTACGTGAAAAATTACACTGGGGTGATAAACTTTGATAGAACGTCTCTATTTGCGTGAGCTTGTTACTTTTGATGAAGTAGAACTAGAATTTGACAAAGGATTGGTGGTTTTTACAGGTCCATCTGGTGCGGGTAAATCAGTATTAATGTCTGCAATACTTGGCAGTTTTGGTCATGCCACACAAGGTGCAGCAAGTCTATGTGAAATGACACTTTCCAAGCCCCACAACCTAACATCTGATAGCTATGAGTTAGAAGATGAACTTATACTAAAGACGCTTAAAAAAGAGAAACTACGTTACTTTATAGCAGGGCAGAATATCTCTAAAAAAGCTTTGGCTGAGATGTTTTCTCCTTTTGTTCAGTATCTCTCTGTACGTGACAAAAGTGGCTTTGAGTCAGAAAATCTACTTACTATACTCGATAGCTCATTGCTCTCACATGACAAAAATTTTAAAAAATTATATAAAGAGTACAAAAAACGTTACATCAACTATAAAGAAAAAGACCAAGAGTTAGAAAAGATAAAAGCAGATGAAGCCAAACTAACCGAATTAATCGAATATGCCAGGTATGAAGTAGAAAAAATTGAGAAAATAGATCCTAAAATAGGTGAAGATGATGAACTTATACAGGTAAAAAAGCAACTTTCACGTATAGATAAAATAAAAGCTTCTTTAAGCACCGCAATGGAGATTTTTTCTATAGAGGGTGCTGTAGAAGAAGTCTATACGCTTTTAGATAAAGATGCCTCTGTGTTTATCGATGCTATGAATCAAGTACGAGCAGATTTTGAAGAGACAGAACATCTGGCAAATGAGCTTGAAGATATGGATGTTGAACAGATACTCGATAGACTTTCAGATATCACAGCTTTGCAACAGCGTTATGGCTCGATAGAAGAAGCCCTAAAGTATAAAGATTTAAAAATGAAAGAGTTAGCAGGGTATAAAAATATAGAACAGGACAAGAGTATGCTAGAGTCATTTTTAAGTATGGAATATATGGAACTTTCTACTTTAGCCAGACAAATAACCACGGCACGTAAAAAAGAGGCAAAAGCTTTGGAGACTGCACTGAAAGCCTACTTGAAGACATTAAAACTCCCCTCACTCCACTTTGCATTTACACCCAAAATTTTAGATGAAAGTGGTACAGACAGCGTCGATATTATGTTAGGTTTATCCAAGACTTCAACATTAAGTGGGGGTGAATTTAACCGTGTACGTTTGGCACTTATGGCTTCAACTATACAAGAGAGTAAAACAGAAGGTGTGCTTATACTTGACGAGATAGATGCCAATGTAAGTGGCGATGAGAGTATCGCTATAGCCCAGATGATACAAAAACTTTCAAACGCATATCAAATATTTGCAATTTCTCATCAACCACATCTTTCTGCAGTAGCCGATCAGCATATAGTAGTGACCAAAGATGCAGGTAAAAGTCAGGCTATAGAGCTAAGTGAAGAGGGTCGTATATGTGAAATTACACGTATTATAGCTGGGGAACATTCTACCAAAGAAGCTATTGAATTTGCTAAAAAATTAAGAGGTGTAGCATGATTATAGACACACATTGTCACTTAGATGACGAACGATACAATAATGACATAGAAGAAGTATTGCAAAATGCCAGAGCCAATGGTGTAGAAAAGTTCATTATACCTGGAGCAGATATGAAGACTTTGCCAAGAGCCATAGAACTCTGCGAAAAGTATGATGATATTTATTTTGCTGTGGGTGTACACCCTTATGATATAGAGGGCTATGACAGAACATACCTAGAAGGGTTTGTCACCCACCCCAAATGTGTTGCTGTGGGTGAATGTGGACTTGATTACTTTCGTTTGCCTCAAGGCGATGAAGCGATAGCCAAAGAAAAAGAGGCACAAAAAAAAGTATTTGTTGATCAGATCCTATGGGCAAAAGAGATAAAAAAGCCACTTATAGTACATGTACGTGAATCCAGTGCAGACTGTCTAGCACTTTTGGATACCTATGCAGGAGAAGAAGGCGGGGTATTACACTGCTATAATGCAGATGAATCTTTGCTTAAGCTAGCAAAGAAAAATTTTTATTATGGTATAGGAGGGGTGTTGACGTTTAAAAATGCAAAAAAACTTATAAATGTCTACAAAAAGATACCACAGGACAAACTACTTATAGAAACAGATGCTCCTTATTTGACACCACATCCACACAGAGGTCAGCGTAATGAACCTTCATATTGTTCACTGGTGGCAAAAAAAATGTCTGAACTCTCTGAACTCTCTTATGATGAAGTGAGTCATATCAGTACACAAAATGCACAAAGACTTTTTTCTTTTTAAAAGGAAAGCAATAGGATGAAAGTATGTTTCAAAACAGTGTTTTTAATTGTTTTTTTCTCTATCTGCATAGAGGCTTTTGATTTAGATAAAAAATATCCAAGTTATGCTTATGTATTTAATGAATTTGATGTAGATAAGTCTTATATCTATAATGATGAATTTAATCAATTTGTATTGAAGCACGATAGTGCTTTAAAAAGCTTTTACAAGCGTTCACTAAAAAGAGGTAAAGATATCCTTCCTACTATGAAAGGGATACTTGTGGGTGAAGGTGTAAGTGATTTGTTTCTGTATTTGTCAATGATAGAGTCAGGTTTTTCTCCTGAGGCAACCTCTCCTAAAAAAGCAGTAGGCTTGTGGCAGTTTATGCCAGCAACTGCCAAACAGTACAATCTCACTGTCTGCAATACCTATGATGAACGCTGTGATACAGTATCTGCAACATCAGCTGCTATACAGTATTTGAATAAATTACATAGACAATTTGGTAAATGGTATTTGGCTGCCATGGCATACAATTGTGGTGAAGGCTGTGTTCAAAAGGCTATCAAGCGTGCGGAAACAGATAACCTAAGTATTTTGATAGATAATAATTTAAAATATATACCCAAAGAGACACGAGACTATATAAAGAAAATTCTTTTGGTAGCGATGATAGGTGAAAGTAATACTTTAGGTTTTGATAATAATACTACAATAGATAGTACATATATAGAAGTAGAAGTTAAAGGTGGAACAGATTTGAAAACCATTGCTTCATTGATAAAAATGAAAGAAAAGAGCTTAAGCAAACTGAATCCAAAAATACGTAATGGTCGTCTACCAAATAATAAAAAAATATACTCTATACGTATTCCTTTGGAGAAAGTCTATGCTTTTTATTTGCGATATGAATTACTAAATGACAAAAAGTCTATCAAACCACATCTATTATCACACTATGTAAGTCTAGGTGAAACGCTTGTAAGTATTGCAAATAAATATAGTACTACTGTAGAAGAGATTATTGTTGCCAACAATTTAGAAAATGATTATTTGATACTGGATCAGTTTTTAGTTATTCCTGTCAGTATAAAAATTTTTGAAAAATATCAGTAGTTTGATCAGGTAGGTGCTTATAAATATAATTTATGTTAAAATGATATTTATGAGAGACTGGCAAGGAAGCTTCTCTTACTTAAATATAATTGGGGATTTTAATACATGTTTAAAAATTATTTACAAATGATACTTATATCGTTGCCTATACTTATTGTGCTTGGAAGTGGTGCATACTTTACTTATGACAGCTGGGAAAAATATAATAAATATAATAGTTTAAAAACAGAACTTAATCATGTAAAACTGCTACAGTCACTAGAGTACTCTGTCTTAAATGAAATCGTATGTATAGCAACGATGAGTGAAAACAAGAGTCTCATGCAAAAAGTATGTGACCCTACTAAAAAAACAACAGATTCAGTCATGGATATGATATTGGCACAAAAAGAGGATCCATCTTTATATGCTTTGGAAAAAGTGATTGTTCGTATGCGAAATACTGTTAAAAACAGTGGTAATGTTGCTATAGAAAAATTGGTTAACGGGGATTTGGAAAAAGAGATGAGTGCTTTAATCAAGAAGTATAAAATGAAATTAAATAATAATGCAATCCTGGAGAGTGAAAAAGCATATATACAATTATTCTCAAAAATTTCAGATATATCTCGTGCAACGGCATCAGAAAAAGCCTTGGTCTCATACTATTTAGCTTTACGAAAACCAATTCCCAGTAAAAATTTAATCTATTGGGATAAAAGTGTTTCACATTCTGAGTTACCAGAAAACACAAGTACACATACGCCATACCTGGATACGT
>JALWME010000097.1 GCA_027083995.1 Sulfurovum sp. | reverse complement strand
GGTACGATATATACGTTACCATCATCCATATTTTCGAGTTGTCTTTTAAGTGCTATATGCTCATTGCCTGGCATAAGTGCTGCTGGACATGCCTGAGTTACATGAGCAATTTTTTCTTTTGACCACTCTGGGAATTGTTTTTCATAATCATATGCAATACCTGGAGACAGTACAAGGATATCGTATCCAATTGCACCTGCAGTTGAAGTGTGTACTTCTTTTGCTTTTCTGTCTATAGACATAACTTCTGAATTTACAAAAGTATAACCATGATTCATTGCTGGTTGACCGTAATCACCTACAAACATACTAAGACTCATGTTGTCAAGACCACCAAGTAATCCATTTGATAATGGACAAGCCATGTGCATAGATCTTTTTTCTATGACTGTCACATCAATGCTTTTATCACTTTTTCTAAGTGCTTTCGCCATCGTTAACCCACCAAAGCCAGCACCAATAATAACCACTGATTTACCAGTTGTTTTTTTTGCTGCTGCTTTTTCACTAGCCATTGCCATTGTTGGTAGTGCTGCCGCGGCTGCCGCTACTCCTGCAAGTTTAAATGTATCTCTTCTATCCATTGCCATAATGTCTCCTAATTTTTTGTATTGTTAATCTCTTTATATTACATAAAGTAATCCTATTATGTCACAAGATTTGTTATTTTGCAATGATTATAAAGAAAATTGTAAATTTTTTTTAGGTTGTAACCAAACGGTACATAGGTCGCTATATGAGTTTTGAGTAGCTTATGTTTTGTATAATGTAGGTAAATATACCGTACATTATATATTAAGTTTTATGCTTGGATTAATTCAGCAGAGTAATTTTTGAGTGGTTGTACTTTTGCTTCTGTTTTCACAAGTTTTTTTGCACCTCTTCTTCCGTATTCAGCTTTAAGATCCTGTTTGAATGCATCAAAAAATTCTTGGAATTTATCAGGTCCCAGTACTGCAACTGCCCATATATTATCATCTTTATCTACTTCTAGTATAATAGATGCCAATCCTTGGTTCGCAGGTCCACTTACGTTTTTACCACCTTTTCTTGGATCATATGCAGCTAAGTGTGAAGAACAAACAAAAACACCTGGCTTATCATAAGCCAATGTTTTTCCTGTACTTGGAACATACTGAAACATACTCATTGATTTTTGTGGATGTGTAAGTTGATGCTGGCAAATAGCTGAAAATGCAACAATAGTGCCTTTGCTTCCTACTCCACCTTTATAGATGTACTCTGTTCCATCTTCTGCTTTCAGTTTAATATCTTTTTCTGTAGGTTCCAACAAATCAACCATAATTGCAGGTGTTGCCGCATGAGGGTACATGAAAAAATAATTTTCTTCTTTTACCAATTTAGAAGCTTTAAGTGCATTGCCTTCTTCATCTTTAAGTTGTACTTTTTCAAATGTTTGAAACAAACTTCCATCCTCAGCATATAATTTTTGTGTAATCATCGAGGGTGCCACAGCCACAACGGCTGCAGATGTCGCCGATAAACGTAAAAAACTTCTTCTTTCCATAATTAAATCCTTTTTTAGTAGTTAAGATAATCAAATAATACATTATTATTGATTAATGTCAAGGTTTTATAACAATTAAATGTGTACAAATTGTAATAATGTGCGATTAAGAGACATTATTGTATGATACTTCTTCCAAAATTCTTGCTCATTTTTGGACGAGTTATCATTATGCACTTCAACAGTGGACTCAGCGACCAGTCGTTTTGCAACCCCTTTATGCAATAATGGGAAACTCGCATTTTTAATGGGCTATTAAACCAAAAGGAAACACTATGAATTGTTATGAAACACTGTTTGTCGTTAAACCCACACTTACAGAAGAAGAGATAGCTGCAACGGTTACTAAAGTAAAAGATATACTCGCTAGAGAAGGTGCTGAACTACTTGGTACAAATGATATGGGTATGAGAAAACTTGCATATCCTGTACAAAAACACGACAGAGGTTACTATACTGTTCTTTTCTATAAAGCTGAGGGCACACTCATCAATGAACTTGAAAGAAATCTTAAAATTTCTGAAGATGTCATTAAGTTTTTGTCTGTAAAATACTCTAACACCAAAGAGATGGCACAATTTAATAAACTTGTTGCTGCTACAAAGCAAGCTACTGAAAGTAAAACTACAGAAGCATCAGCCGCAACAGAAGAAGCGTAAGCAACCAAATACAGGAGCGACCTTATGTATAACAAGATTATTTTAGCAGGAAACCTTACAAGAGATATTGAAGTAAGATACACGCAAAGTGGTGCAGCCATCGGTAACACTGCCATAGCAACCACAAGAAAATTCAAATCTCAAACGGGTGAACAAAAAGAAGAAGTTCTTTTTGTAGACATCACCTTTTTTGGTAGAACTGCTGAAGTAGCCAACCAATACTTACGTAAAGGTAGTAAAATTCTAGTAGACGGCAGACTTAAACTTGATCAATGGACCGCACAAGATGGTTCTAAGCGTTCTAAACATTCAGTCACTGTTGAGAGTATGACTATGCTAGGAAGCAAAGGTGATAATGAACAAAGTGGTGGATATACTGCTCCAACAGGAGGAGACACCTATGCACAACCTGCACCTTCAGAGCCTACACCACAAGCTGCTCCACAAAAATCACCTGAATCCAATATTCCAGAAATAGACATCAATGAAGATGAAATACCATTTTAAAATAGACTAAAGTTAAAATGCCCAAATTTAATCTACTACTCAATAGTTACCGAGTAGTAGATTAATCACTATCTCCTTTACTTAACCCTGTAATGATATACTTATATAATAAAATAAATGGGTTTATATGGTAATCATAGGCATAGGAAACATACTTCAAAAAGATGATGGGTTAGGTGTGTACGCAGCTACGTATTTAAATGAAAACTATACTTTTTCAGAAAATATAGAGATTATCAATGGTGGCGTTGAAGGGATTCATCTTCTCAATGTCCTAGAAGAAAATAACCACATCGTCATATTGGACTGCCTACAACTTAACGATGCCCCTGCTTCTATCTATGCCATCCCTGCACAAGAAATCTCAGGGTATGGGCTTAACAATGGAGGTGCCCATGAGATAGGCATCTTGCAATGTATGGATATGATGGAGCTTCAAGGAAAAGAGATTCCAGAGGCTATTGTCATAGGGATAGTACCTGAAGAAGTGACTTTTGAGTTTGGACTAAGCCCAAAACTCACAGAAGCTTTTGAAGGTTATATATCTGTCATACTTCAGTATCTTGATAAACATGAAATCACACATATAAAACATGAGTCTATTACTACCTTGTCAGAGATTATAGCTAGGGCAAAAGACCCATCGGGTGTGATAATAGGGTAATACTACATGACTAAAGCACTAGTCTCCCATCCGTCATACTGAGCATAATGAGCCTCTGCAATATCTATAAGTTTTAATGTAAGTGCATCTATATGATGATAAAAAACATTATCTAGCTGATAAAAATGTAACCCTGTAATGCCATCTTCATTGACAATACCCTCCTTGACTTTAAACTTCATCCCTTCCAGGGTACGAATGAGTGCATCTTTTTTTTCTTCATTTTTAAAGTAAAGTTTATGCTCTACAAGGCGTTCTAGGTGGAGATTATCGCCTTGTGATTTTAGGTTGTCACAGACTTTATGGTTTTGTATCAGCTGCCACTCTTTTGCTGTAGGGTAAAGCAGTTTTTTGTAGTAGTTCCACTCAGCATCTTCACTGTGTCCGTTGGTCACTTCATATGAACCATGTTCATTGAGTGCAAACTCTATAAAGTCAGGCCAATTGTAGGTAAACTGCACATAATACAAAAATGTCACATAGCCATCACTTATCACACGCCCCACATACTTCCCTATACGAAACTTAATCATCGCGACTTCAAGCTTGTCTTCCATAAAAAGTATCTCTGGCTCTTCTTGTTCACTTAAAAGCCCATTTTCTTTTGGCTCTTTAAGTTTTGCTTTTACATAAGCAATAGTAGGATAGGTATAACCCAACTCTTCAATCTCCATAGAGATACCTGCATTAAACTGTATAGAAGCAGGATTGCCTTCTAGGTTTTTCATATATAGTTCCCAATATTCTTGCATTTTTACTCCTTTAATGCATTTCCAAGCTCATAAGGTACATATCTTCCCCATCAAGTACTTTTACCCTAAGACTCTCACACTTCACGCAAAAATAACGCACCTCATCTACCTCAAATACATTGCCACACTCTTTACACTCAAGCTTGAGTTTCTGTACATCCTGTATAAACTCCGCATCTTCACAGACTGTACCTTCCTTAAATGTGTCAAAGGCTGTTTGCAGTAACTGTGTTTCTATTCCTGACATGACACCAATTTTGGTGATTACTTTGGTTACTTTAGTCGCATTATTTTGTGCTGCG
>JALWME010000096.1 GCA_027083995.1 Sulfurovum sp. | reverse complement strand
TTACATAGTTTAATGCCTCTATATCACCATTTACCTCATTGCCTAGAGCTTTAGATACTGCTGGAGAAAACTTTGTCCATTCTGCTGTAGAATAGATAACAGTTTTTAGGTTTGTTTGGCGTAAATGCTCATACGCTCTCATACATGTAGCCGTATGAGGATCCATAATGTACCCATTTCTAGCATATAGTCCAATCACAGCTTCACACTCCATATCATCAGAAAAAGAAGCATCAAAATCTTCTCTTAAAGAAGCCAGTTCAAGGTCTGTCAACTGAGACTTGCCAATATTAGCCAAATCATCCATTAACTCTTTTGTACGTGCAGCTCCAAATTTATCGAACATAATACGCTCAATATTTGAAGACTTCAAAATATCCATTGCAGGTGATTCAGTTTGTATAAGTGAACGATGTCTTAAATCATAGGTACCTGTGGTAATCCAATCAGTTAATATGTTATTCATATTTGAAGAAATAAGTATCTTTTCTATAGGGAGTCCCGCTTTTTTTGCATAATATGCACCCAGAGCATTACCAAAGTTACCAGAAGGTACGACAAGATAAATCTTCTCTCCCATCTTAATTTTATTTTTTCTCAAAAGCTCCAAATATGCATGAATATGATAAATAATTTGAAAAATGATACGCCCAAAATTTACTGAATTTGCTGCAGACAACTTGATATTTTTCTCTTCTAGTTCTGCTTTGAAATCTTCAGAAGCAAGCAATGCCTTAAGGGTATTTTGCGTATCATCAAAATTGCCTTTTACTCCTATCACTTTTAGATTTTCAGCATCTTCGGTAACCATCTGTAGTTTTTGTACATCTGATGTACCACCATCTGGGTAAAGACAAGCTACCCTGACACCTTCTTGATTTTTAAATGTTTCTAATGTTGCTGGACCGGTATCTCCTGAGGTCGCAGCCATAATCAGATAATTTTCACCTCTTTTTTGTGCCAATGTACTCAAAATATAACCAAAAGGTTGTAATGCCATATCTTTAAATGCACGCGTAGGTCCATGATAGAGTTCTGCAACAAAACAGTCATTTTCTATTTGAGAAAGAGGGACAGGGTTTGAAGGGTCGTCAAACGTATCATATCTGTTTAATGCATCTTCTAGTACTTTTGTTGCAATATCTATATTAAATGCCTGTAAAAAATCCAATGCCAATGTTTTATAATGGGATGTAAGATGTCTCTCTAAAAAGTCTTGATTTATCTCAGGGATGCTATGAGGTACATAAAGTCCTCCATAACTAGCACTAGGGCTTAGTATCGCTTCTGAAAAAGACACACTTGATGGTCTTTGTCCATCATTGCCTCTGGTCTCAATAAATTGCATATATTCTATCCTATGATGTTTGTAATATTTATCATAATATTATAGCTAAAGAATCTGATAATTTTTTGTTATGATATATTAATATAAGATTAAATTTAGTTGTTTATGGTAAAGGTGTCACTCATGCTCATTAAGTATATTTAGGGAAAAAGAATGTCAACTCACACAAGTAACACCTTAAACATAAAAACTAGGTAAAATAAATAGAAAAAAAGAAATTATCATAAGAAAATGATAACTTGTATATCTCTATTGGTAGTCTGACAATCTACGAGAGACTCATAACTTTCCGTCACCCACCTCGCGATGAATTTGGCTTTTTCAATACAGTATAACCGTATGAAAGAATAGTATCTACATATTTATAAGTATTACCTTAGTATTACCCATATTTTCATAAATTTTATAATTCTATACATGTTCCTACACCTGAACTCGTCAAAATCTCCAACAGAAGTGAATGTTCAACACGTCCATCTATGATATGAGCCTTCTTGACTCCCCCACGTAGTGCCTCGATACAAGCATCTACTTTAGGTACCATACCCCCTTGTATTGTGCCATCTTTTTTGAGTGCCTCTGTTTTTTCTATGCTTAGATTAGAGATAAGCCTCATCTCACTGTCTAACACACCTGGTGTGTCAGTTAAGAACAGTACTTTACGTGCTTCCATGGCTACAGCTATCTTTGAAGCTGCTAGATCTGCATTGATATTAAACCCAGGATGTCCCATAGTTGAACTTCCTGCTATAGGTGCAATCACTGGCACTGCTCCATCTTCAATAATATTATTGACTATCTCAGGATTCACATCTTCTATAGTGCCTGTATACCCAAAATGATTAAAGTCCTTAGGTACACCTTTTAAAAACCCGCCATCTTTCCCAGAGATACCTATGGCTTTGGACCCATGATTGTCCAATAAAGAGACTATTTCCTTATTAATACTACCTGAGAGTACCATCTCAGCTATATACATAACCTCTTTTGTCGTCACGCGTTGTCCGTCTACAAACTTAGTATCCACCCCCAGTGCTGCCAACATGTCTGTGATGCTCTTACCTCCGCCATGTACAACTATAGGCTTCATACCTACAAGATGCAGAAGTACAATATCTTGGGCAAATTGCTCTTTGAGTGTATCACTCGTCTGTGCAGAACCCCCATATTTTATTACAATCTTTTCATTTGCAAAGCGTTTAATGTATGGCAAAGCCTCTAATAACGTTTTTACCACATCAATGTTGTTACGCATCTTTATGTCCTTCTATGTACACATCTATTTTCGCCATTATAGCATCATTTATTGTTAATTTAAGTTTCATTTCTGAAAGTAAAAAATCAAAATTATCAAGCTTTACTTTGTCTTTAGATGTACACAATATACTTGTAGCTTGATACGCTTTCATATGATTTATCAAGGTTTTTTTATCAAAATAGGCATGATCATCCAAGTATACCTTACCTACCACATTTTTGGGCAAGTATCTCTCTAGCCTTTGGGGATTTGAAATAGCGGTGACTAGCAGCATACGTTTACTAGGATTCACTATCTCTACTACACGTTCAAAATCCCTCCCTTCTTTGACAACAATATCTGCATACCTCCTGACAAACCAAAATTCTCTAAATGCACCTGCAGGAAAAGGCAGATAATTTTTAATGCAGGCAGGCTCGAGAAGTATCTCATATTTTTTAATATCCATACGGTTAAACCCATCATCCAAGATTAGTATTCTTGCCCCTCTTTTTTTCGCTAGCTCAATAGCCTTATGCCTGTCTTCGCTGACTATCACTGAAGCGTTCGGTAAAGACCGTGCCATAAGCATAGCTTCATCTCCACTCTCTTCCACACTTACAAGTACTTTACCTTTATGGCTTACCTCAATAAGCCCACGATACAACCTTCCATAACCACGAGAAATGATATATGCACCTTCATATTTTGAAACCAAAGCAATAACAAAAGGTGTTTTCCCTGCACCTCCCACTATGAGATTACCCACAGAGACTATAGGTATGCCAAAATCTTTCCTACGTGTAAACAACCTACGGAGTACCATGCCTGTACCATATAACAAAGAAAGAGGCAACAGCAATAAAATGATAAACAAATGATACCATTTAGGAGAAAAAAACATCTCCTCAAAAAAACGTTTCATATGTAAAAGGCTCTTTTCTTATTCATTTTTAATTTTACACGCACTTCTTTGCTCCAAGTTTTTTTATCTCATCACAGCTAAACCCTGAATATTTTCGTGCTTCTACATTCACATGTGGTCTATGCTTGCCAAGCAGATGATATTTAGCAAGTATGTCAAAGTATACAGAGATATCTTTCTCCTCTTTTTGACACAAGTACTTAAACCACTTGTCACCCTTTTGTACGTGAACAATCTCTTCAAGGTAGATAATATTTAGCGTTTCAATAAGCTTTGCAATCGCAGGTATCTTTTTTTTATTGTCTAGTCTTTTAAGTATCTGAGGACTCACATCTAGCCCTGATGCTTCAAAATATCTGGGGATTATCGCTATACGGTCTAGAATATTATGGGCTGTATTTTTCGCTGCATCAAAAAGTCCAGAGTGTACAGGGAAAGATCCATACGAAAAACCAAGATCTTCTAGTTGTTCATTAAGCATAAGAAAGTGTCGTATCTCATCTGCGGCAACTTCTAACCAATCTACTTTATACTCCATAGACATCTCTGGATACCGATACACTGCATCCAATGCCAAATCTATAGCAGAAAACTCAATATGGGCGATAGAGTGTACCAAAGTAGCCAAACCCTCATCTGTATCAAAGTCCTTACGATGAGGAAGCTTTGAAGGAGAGACTATAGTGCAACAAGAGACATAAGAAGGTTTTTCAAATACTACAGGTACAAAACCATCCTCAACCCTAACCTCATTTTGGTTACAATACTCCAAACATTGGGCAGTTACTTTTTCTTTGACAAAAATGTCATCACTGATAATGGCCTGCTCCAACAATGCATAGATATTCATATGAGGATTATAACCAATGGAGATTAAGATACAACCTATGGGAGCTACCCAGACAAA
>JALWME010000095.1 GCA_027083995.1 Sulfurovum sp. | reverse complement strand
GTTTATCTTCTGGCATGAACTGTGTGGTCCACTCTACAGTATCATACATATCCTGATTGGCTTCACCAACACTTAGTCCGCCGATTGCAAAGCCATCATAATCCATTGCACAAAGTTCTTTGGCAGACTTCTCGCGGAAGGCTTTGTCTGTACCTCCCTGGATGATAGCAAAGATATTTTGTTTTAGCCCTATACCTTTGTCTTGTTGCTCTTTAAAGTACTCTATGCTCTCTTTTGCCCAACGGGTAGTGCGGTCAATACTGGCTGCAATACGTTCTTGTGTAGCAGGCAGGGCTGCCAGATCATCAAGTATCATCATGATGTCAGAGTTTAGGGCGATTTGGATATCTATAACTTTTTTAGGGGTGAAGTAGAGTGTGTCACCATCAAGATGGCTTCTGAAAGTGATACCATTTTCATCTATTTTGACATTCTTTGAGAGTGAAAAAGCCTGAAAGCCTCCAGAATCTGTCAAAAAGGATCTTGGGTATTGGGTAAAATGGTGCAAACCACCCATGGTCTTTATAGTAGACTCTCCTGGACGTACATGCAAATGATAGGTATTGCCCAGAATAATATCTGGTTTTATAAAAGTGTCCAAATCTGTAGCATCTAAAGCTTTTACTGCTCCTACCGTACCCACAGGCATAAAAACGGGTGTATGTATGGTTGAGTGGGCTGTTTTTATTGTACATGCTCTGGCACTTTGGTCTGTTTTATCTATCTGAAATTCCATTGTGTTATAATTACCTTTTAAGAAAATGCTTTTAAAGTAAAGCTCAAAAATTTCATATGACTGCTCATAGTATTATGTGCAGTATTATATCTAAAAGAATTAGAGGTAACGCATCAAAAATATTCTTATCTTGGCAAGTGGCAGCATTGCTAAACATTTTATAGAATGGGTAGGCAAAAAAAGAGTGGCTGAAAACAATTATCATGTGACTTGCTACAAAGAAGGCACTACACCTGATAAAGTAGGAAAAAACATCACACTTATAGATGCAGATCCTACAAGCTACTCAAAGCTTTCAACTATCATGCGGGATACTCATTATCATAATATATTTATAGTGATGGAAGATTTGGAAGATGTAGAGTACTCACTTAAAAACATTGCCCTAATAGAAAACAATGCAAGAATTATTCTTGTTAATCTTTGGGATAATGAAGAACTGGGTAAAGGGTTTGACAATATTACCATTGTTCATAGTGATGAACTCATAGCGGCACACCTCTATGATAATCTGCCCAATGTTCCTCTTGTAGCACAAAATGTTGGGCTGGGACGTGGTGAAATTATGGAGATACATGTACCTTTTGGATCCTCTTATGCCTACAGGCATGTAGGAAGCATACTCCAACGTAAATGGAAGATAGCCGCCATCTATCGTGATGAAAGACAAATACTCCCTACTGCTGCTACAATGATACGCCCCAACGATAGACTTCTTGTGGTAGGCAAACCACTTGTACTTGATGGGGTCTACAAGACCATTAACAAACGCATAGGACTCTTTCCTGAGCCTTTTGGCAAGGATCTCTACTTGTTACTTGACTTCAGGTCTGACCAGAAAAATGCACTGATTTATCTCAAGGAGAGTATCTACTTACTCGAAAAACTTGAAAACAAGTCACTCTATATCCGTATACTTTTCCCTAATAACTTTGACATTATAAATGAGATAAAAACGTATGAATCTGAAAATATAATGGTTTCTATAGATTATCAAAGTGAAGATGTACACCAACTTGTAGAATATGATATTCATCAACATGACATAGGACTCATACTCAATAGTATTAAGGCATTTGAAGCGGATAACCTCAAAGAGACACTCTATGGTCTTAAAAAGCTTGTATATCTCTTTGGCGATAAATCACTTCATAAAATAAAAAAGTGTGTGGTACTGATGGCTGAAAATGAAAAAATGGAATCTATCTCGGCAACAGCCTTTGATATATCAGCTTCACTTGGATTAAGGCTTATGATAGGAGACTTTGATCCTGATGGTGATTTTGAGAGTAAAAAAATGATTATTGAACATTATCAGACGATGACACATATCTTCAATATGGAAATAGATATCGAACAAAAAGTTGCCAATCCCATTAGAGAACTTTCAAACATGCAAGAGATTCTACAAGTCGCAGCCTTTAAAAAACACCTCAACACAGATAGTTTTATGAAACTTATATCAACGAAGGTACAAGACTTTATACTCACAACAAACAGACATCCAAAACTACTTGTGCCATTTTCACTCATGGAGGGGAAAGAAGAGGGATAAAATCTCTCCTACTCTGCACCACAACGGACTTTAACCACAAATGAGATAAAATAGATAAAAATCATAATCTATTTATGCAAGGTTTCTCTGAAATGGTAGTCCCTATAGAATTAGTCCATACACAAAACATCAAATATAACATCACCATAGATGCACTTCCTGAGCTTAGTTTCGATACTTCCGTAGTGATAGTGACCAACCCTACAGTAGCAGGGTTTCATCTTGATACACTACTTTCTAAACTCTCTGCACAAACACTTAATGTAGTCACCATACCTGATGGTGAAGCGTATAAAACATTGGCTACTATAGAAAATATACTAAATGAATGTTTTAAACATAAGCTTGACCGTAAATCTCTGCTCATCGCTTTTGGTGGAGGAGTTATAGGCGATATGACAGGATTTGCCGCATCATTATACCAAAGAGGCATAGATTTTATACAAATACCAACAACACTGCTTTCACAAGTAGACGCTTCAGTAGGTGGCAAAACTGGTGTAAACAACACCTATGGCAAGAATCTTATAGGTGCATTTTACCAGCCCAAGGCTGTTTACATTGATCCTCTATTTCTAGATACCTTACCTTCCCGTGAATTTGCAGCAGGTGTAGCAGAGGTAATAAAAATGGCTGTAATGTTTGACAAAAACTTTTTCCACTACCTACAGGATGCAGACCTGAAAAACACAGAGACTATTAAGGAGATGATAGCCAAAAGTATATCGCTCAAAGCATGGGTAGTAAACCAAGATGAAAAAGAAGCAGGTATACGTGCTGTACTAAACTATGGACATACTTTTGGACATGTAGTGGAAAATGAAACAGCATACAAAACCTACTTGCATGGTGAAGCTGTAGCTATAGGTATGGTGATGGCAAATGCCTTGGCCGTTGCATTAGGTATGTTTAGCCAAGAAGAAGCAGATGAAGTAAAAAGGCTCTTGGAGAAATCTTCTTTACCCACAGCGTATACTATTAAAAATGTTGACACATTTTATGAACATTTTTACTTGGATAAAAAGTCTGCCAAAGGCAGTATAAAGTTTATACTTCCTGATGGCATAGGTAGACACAAGATACTTTCAAATATTGATGAGCATGTCATTAAAAAAGTATTATCAACTTTTGGAGAGAACACATGCGTTTAAATCTTATAGTAGGTTGCTTTTTCTTCGCACTTTTTGCCACACTGCTTCAAGCAGAAGATAACCAAACAGAACCATTATTAAACAAACAAATAGAAACTCTCCTGCTTCAAAAAAATGCCCTTGAAAAAGAACTGTTACAGAATAATATATGGTCTAAAATATACAGTAATTATCATACTTATAAAGAGTTAAAAAAACAAGAGTTGCATATAAATGCAAATATCCACTCCTTGGAAAAGAAAAGAAAACCCAGCAAGAAAGACATAGATGATTTGTTGAAACTGAAAAAAAACAAAGCTACCTTAGAGGGCAAATTAACGCTACTGGCTGAATATGAAAACAATCCTTTTGAAAAGTTCCTTACCCCCCCAAAGATAGATGACGTACCATCAGTGGGTAACCCTATAGCAGTTATAGGTGCCTTGTCATACCAAAAAAAGCTCAACTTTGACCAAGAAGAGTATGAGGCAAGATATAAATCTTTAGAATCTATCATGTCTACATTGCAACGCAAAGAGGCACTTTATAATGAGCTCCTCAAACATGAACCAAACAATGAGACTTATAGACGTGCATATAAAGACACACAAGAAGAGATAAAAACCTTTGAACCTGTTTTGGATATTTTTAAAACTTCCAACAGTGTTCATACAAAAAAAATAGATGAGATTAAACTTAAATTAGAGTCTGATATTAAAAGAGAAGTGAGCAAGGCATTTACTATTGGTGCTATCATACTCTTTTTTATCTTACTGCTCTTGTTCACCAAGTATCTGGTACGTAAATATATGTCAGACAATGACAGGTTTTATACTATAAACAAGGCTGCAAATATCTCATTTATACTCTTGTCTGTATTTACACTTTTGTTGGCTTATATAGAAAATATCTCTTACCTTGTTACCATTTTGGGTTTTGCCTCTGCGGGTATTGCCATTGCGATGAAAGACTGGTTTATGTCACTTATGGGCTGGCTTACTATCATGGTAGGTGGTGCCATACACG
>JALWME010000094.1 GCA_027083995.1 Sulfurovum sp. | reverse complement strand
TTATCAAAGCACCTGTGCTTTACCCTCTACCATCGCTACCATATCTTCTATACGTATGCCAAACTCATTGGGTATATAGATACCTGGCTCTATGGTGTAGACCATACCATCTTCGATGATGGTATCTGACTTTTTGGAAATGTATGGCATCTCGTGTATGTCCAGTCCTACACCATGCCCTGTAGAGTGCACATAATATTTGCCATACCCTGCTTTTTCTACAATATCACGTGTCAAGGCATCTACCTTTTTGGCTTTCATGCCTGAACGTGCTTTGGCTATGGCATTGTCATGGGCTTTGCGTACTACATCGTAGGCTTTTTGTATCTTTTTACTTGTAAACTTTGGCTTGGTACTAAAGGCAAATCCATCTGCTACACAGACTGTACGCGTACGGTCAGAGCAGTAACGCTTGTACTTTAGCCCTGCATCTACCAAAAGTAAATCTCCTTTGCTTAATGTTGAAGGTGTAGGCATAGCATGCGGTTTAGCTGCATTTGCATTGATGGCAACAATGGGAGCAAAACTTAACTCGTACTTCCCAAAATCACCTAGAATGCCTTTGGCTTTATGGGTAAGCGTGTATTCATCTTTTCCTATACCTTCTTTTCCAAACTCTTTAGCCAGTTTTTTAAATGCTTTTGCCCCAAGTTTTGCAGCCTTGCTTAGTATCTTCAACTCTTCATCAGATTTGATGATACGTTTTTTATGCGAAAAGTCCAGCTGGGCTTTGAACTTCACTTTTGAATTCTGGCTTATACGTTCAAAACCAGCTACCGTCCACTCTTTAGGGTCAAAAATAACTTTTTTTACTTTATGCTTTTTGAGTAACTTCACGCCACGCCCATATAAGTCACCATCTATGACTACTTTTGCACCACGTACGTTTTGTGATGCATCAATGGTATAGCGGCTATCAGTAACAAAAAACGCTTCACTTCCTAAACGTAAGTAGAGTGCATTGTCACAGCTATAGCCACACTCATAATAGATAGCATTTTCATCTTTAAGCATATAGTTCATAAAGTACCTCGTAGGTGCAGATTCAATATCTGTGTATCTATTGGTTGGCTTGTTGTTTGGCTTGAGCTTGCTTCATCGCAGCCACTTCTGCAAGTATCTGCGTCATTCCTACCATCGCCAAGTGATACCCGAATGGTCCCATACCAGAGATTTGCCCTGCACATACAGGGGCTATGAGTGACTTGTGTCTAAACTCCTCTCTTTGGTAGATGTTGCTTAGGTGTACTTCAAGTGTAGGTATCTGCACAGCAGCAATAGCATCACGTATAGCAATAGAAGTGTGTGTATATGCAGCAGGATTAATGATGATACCATCAGCATCTCCCATACACTCTTGGATTCTATCGACTATCTCACCCTCTAGGTTTGACTGAAAAAACTCTATCTCAGTTTTATTTTGTTCTGCAAATGCTTTCATTTGTGAGTGTATGTCTTCTAATTTCATAGGACCATAAATGTTCTGTTCACGAACACCTAACATATTTAAGTTTGGACCCTGGATTACTACGATTTTCATATTGTACCTTGTATATTTTATTTGTTATTATTTTATCTAAATTGGTTTAATATCTTAATTGATCCAATGTGTTTTTTATGACACCTCTTTTAACACCTTCACTTCATCTGCCAAATGCAACTGTCCTTCTTCTGTAGGGCGAATAAAAATGCCACGGTTACCCTTGAGAAGTGTGGGAAGTTCAGGAGCTAATGCCGCAAGATAGCCATACGATTCACAAGGTCCAGTCACTTCAAAAATAACCTCCCCTATCTCTATGAGCGAGCCTTTCCCAAGACTATAAAGATCAATATCTACATGAATGTTTTCCATCAGTACACCGTTGTCTATATAAAACTCAGCCTCTTCGATAATGTCGTAACTCTTTTTTGATGTAAGCATCATTACCTTGTCTTCTGAAGTCTCATGGGACATATCACCAATGATTCCACCCTCGTCAACATCTAAATCTTCACAACTCATACGATGTCCTGAACGCATCATGTCTGGTATTGTCATATAGAGTGCCAGTACTTTTCCATTTTCTACCATACTAAATCCTTTAAAAGTCTGATACTACCCAAAAAGGCGTTAAAAACGTGAACATTTTCTCTACTTGTATGATATAATTGAATCTTGACATTATATATAAGGGTACCTACACCATGAAAATTATAGTCGCAGACTACATCCATACACCAAATGGCTTTGTATCCGACAAAGCAGTAGTATTTACACAAACTATAAAAGAGATAGGTACCCTAAAGACCCTAAAAAGCAAATATTCTAAAGCCCAAGTCATAGAGACTGCACCAAACTCTGTACTCTACCCAGGTTTTATCAACACCCATGTACACCTAGAATTCTCAGCCAATAAAACCTCGCTTAAATATGGCTCATTTATGCCATGGCTTGACTCTGTTATAGAACACAGAGAAGACTTAGTAGGTCTATGTGACAATGCTATGATGATGGGTGAGTGTGAAGTGATGTTGCGTTCGGGTGTCACTACTTTTGGAGCCATTTCAAGTTTTGGGAATGAACTTGAAGTCTGTGAGAAAGCCCCTCAAAGAGTCGTATTCTTCAATGAACTCATAGGTTCAAATGCGCAGTATGCAGATATGCTTTATGGTGACTTTATGGAGAGAGTCAAAGCTTCCATGTCTTGTGAACCCTCGTCACGCATCACTCCTGCTGTTGCTATTCACTCCCCCTATTCCGTTCACCCTGTCATCTTACAAAAAGCAGTGGCTATAGCCAAAGAGCATAAGCTTCCACTCTCTACACACTTTTTAGAGTCGCAAGCAGAAAGGGAGTGGCTTGAACATGGTGAAGGTGAACTCAAAGACTTCTTTAAAAAGTACTTTAACACAGAGACCCCTGTGACTAATATACAAGAGTTTATGTATGCCTTTGACACCTACCCAACACATTTTACACACTGTGTACAGGCTAATCATGAAGAGTTGGCATACCTTGCAGACAAAGGACATAGTATTGCTCACTGTCCACGGAGTAACCGTTATTTGGGCTGTGGGAGGCTGGCCATAGAAAACCTCAAACAGCCCTTTACTGTAGCCACAGATGGACTAAGTTCTAACGACTCACTCAATATTTTTGATGAACTTAGAGCAGCTTTACTTTTACACAATGAGATTCCCATCCAAACCTTGGCAAACCAACTTTTACAAGCAATAACCGCAGATGCAGCAGATATTTTAGGTCTTAACTGTGGAAAAATAGAAGAAGGTAGATTGGCAGACTTTTCACTAATTACGCTCAATGAGTCTCCAAAGCGTCCTGAAGAGATTGCCCTTTGGAGTATACTGTATACAAAAGAGGTTTCACAAGTATATATCAATGGAGAAAATATATTTACTTGTCAGTAGGTATAGCAAGAAGTCACAAATACTAATTTGTAACTTCTTGCTAAGAGAATTTACATTATTTAACTCTGTATGTTACTTCTTTGATTACTCTGAATTTTGTTGCTTCTTTATTATCTTGAAGACCAAATTTCTTTAATGCTTTAGGTTTGACCAATAGATACCCAAACTTCGCACTAATCACATCTCCACTTTTTAAATCATAGGCATATGGATATGCTTTAGATGTATTTGCAGGTATTCTTGTATCTTTGATGATTTGGGTTGCCAACCATGGTGGTGTTGGTGATACTTTGGTTCCATCAGTGCTTCCCATGACCTTAACAAGTTTTCTCTCTTGCATTTTAATCACATCTGAACCTCTTTTTACTGATACAAGTAATTTACCCATACGTAATGGATGTAAGAGACTACTGTGAGGTACATCATGGTCTACAGTAACAGTGAACATTTTTTTCTCCTCATCTGTTGTTATCTCCATACCGATGTACTGAGAAAGATTTGTTAGGTCACCATGCAAGCCTGGAAAACCGTGATACGTGTGTTGTTTGGCACTACTTGTAACTGATGGTGCACCATCAACTTTATGCATATGACACTCAATACAGTCTTTTTTTGGTGCAGCTTGATTGATATCTGTTTCACAAACATCAAACTGTTTTTTATTTGATTTTCGTGCGTGACACCCCAAACACATTTTACCGTCTTTAAAGATGTCTTTATGTGTTTTTATACCATGAAAAGATGATTTTCCTGGATTGGATTTATTGGAAAAATATACTTTTGACTCTTTGGAGATAATATTTTTATTGAAGGCTTTGCCTTTGGCTATATCTTCAATTCTATGACAGTATGCACATGCTATCGCTTCATTTTGTGTTTCGTTGTCTGCATCAGGAACAACCCCGTTGTTTGCCTCTAGCAGTGCACTTAGGTTGTCTGCTGTAGGTGTATGACATGCACCACAACGGTACTTTTCCATCTTCCAGTGTTGTGGATGCAAGTCATACACTGCACCATGGATAGGGTCTTTAAAAATCGTGGCTTTTGCATGTTG
>JALWME010000093.1 GCA_027083995.1 Sulfurovum sp. | reverse complement strand
ACTCCTATACCAGCAGCTGTTGCCACTAAAGCTTCTGAAATAGCAGGAGCAACCACAGACAAAGAAGCACTAGACTGTGCACCCAACTTAGCAAAAGTTTCAAGTATTCCAATCACTGTACCAAAAAGCCCAATAAACGGAGAGGTCGAAGCAATAATAGAGAGCCAAGTCAAGCCTTTTGTTGAAACCCTAATAGCATCTGAAGACGCTGCTTCAAGTATCGCTCTATTTGGCGTATTGACACGAGACAGATAAGTAAAAATAAGTGAATTACTAGCCACTGATTTTGACTGACCTGTGTAGAGTGATTTAAGAGATTTAGACTCAGAGTCTATACGTGATTTTAGAATACTTAATCGATCTAAAAAGACCCAAAAAGTTGCAATAAAATATATAGAAAGCAGAAGCAGTACAAATATCGTAATCGCACTGCTATCCATGAAATAATCTAAAAGCGTTCCCAATTTAAAAAGACTTACCTATTTGTTCTACTTTAGCAACCGCTGATGCGATAGCTGAGTTAGAAGACTCTGTGCTCTTGAGCAAAGTCTTAGCTGCTTCAAGTGCTTTAGCAATATCTGTATCATCTCCAGAAAGTGCTACTGCACCATCAACAATACAGGTAGTCTTACCTTCATCAACTTTTACATAACCAGAGTTGATAGCAACAGCCACTTCTCTACCATCGGCTCTATCATAAACGATAACACCAGTCTCTAGTAAAGAAACCAAAGTAGCATGTCCAGCCAAAACACCAAATTCACCTTCACTTCCAGGCAAATTTACTTGTGTTACATCACCATCAAATATCATTCCATCTGGTGTGATAATTTCTAGTTTCATAAGTTCCATATGTATCCTTTAAAGATTAATGTCTATTTGGCATCAATCTTATCGTTTTTAGCAACTGCTTCAGCAATGTTACCAACCATATAGAATGCAGCTTCATTCATGTGATCATATTTACCTTCAAGAAGACCTTTAAATCCTTCGATAGTCTCTTCAAGGGTAACATATACACCAGGACTTCCTGTAAATACTTCAGCAACATGGAAAGGTTGAGAAAGGTATTTTTCAATCTTTCTAGCACGTTCAACTACAAGTTTGTCATCTTCAGAAAGTTCATCCATACCAAGAATCGCAATGATATCTTGTAGGTCTTTATATTTTTGAAGCATCTGCTGGATACCACGTGCTAAGTTATAGTGCTCCTCACCAACGATTTGTGGAGAAAGCATTCTAGATGTTGAGTCTAGTGGATCAACCGCAGGATAGATACCTTTTTCAGCAATAGATCTGTTAAGTACTGTGGTTGCATCCAAGTGTGCAAATACAGAAGCTGGAGCAGGATCTGTCAAGTCATCTGCAGGAACATATACAGCCTGTACAGATGTAATAGACCCTTTGGTTGTAGAGGTAATACGCTCTTGAAGTGCACCCATCTCACGTGCAAGTGTTGGCTGGTAACCAACAGCTGAAGGAATACGTCCAAGAAGTGCAGACATCTCTGAACCTGATTGTGCAAATCTAAAGATATTATCGATAAACATAAGAACATCAAGCCCCATTTCATCTCTAAAGTATTCAGCCATAGTAAGTCCAGTAAGCGCAATACGGTTACGTGCACCTGGAGGCTCTGACATTTGTCCATAACAAAGTGCAACCTTGTCCAGTACGTTTGAATCTTTCATCTCAAAGTAAAGGTCATTACCTTCACGTGTTCTTTCACCAACACCTGCAAATACTGAGTAACCTGAATGTTTCAATGCAACGTTGTTGATAAGCTCCATAATAATAACTGTTTTACCAACACCCGCACCACCAAATAATCCTACTTTTCCACCTTTTGAGTATGGTGCAAGAAGATCAACTACTTTAATACCAGTCTCAAATACTTCTGTTGCAGTACTTAACTCTTCAAACTTAGGTGGATCTCTATGGATAGACCAATATTCTTTAGCGTTAACATCGCCACCTTCATCAATAGCTTCACCAATAACATTGAAGATACGTCCAAGAACTTCTTCACCTACTGGTACTTTAATAGAATCACCAGTAGCTCTTACTTCTTGTCCTCTAACTACACCTTCACTCATATCCATAGCAATGGTTCTGACTCTGTTGTCTCCAAGTTGTGCTGCTACCTCTAAAACCAATCTGTGTTCTTTACCGTCAATAACGATAGTTGTTTCTAATGCTTCATTAATCTCTGGTAGATAATCTGTAAAATCCACATCTAAAACGGGACCTAAGACTTGTACTATTTTACCTGTCATTTCTTCTCCTAATTTATTATTTCAACTTAAAAGTGGCTAGCCACGTGAACACTCCATTGAGGAGAACTCAGTGTTAGCGTAGCAAAGATGGGCTTTGCCCATTTTGCGTCCTACTTCATAGACTCCATCCCACTGATAATTTCAATAAGTTCAGTAGTAATGGCTTCTTGTCTTGCTTTATTATACTTTACAGTAAGTTCTTTGACCATCTCTTTTGCATTGCTAGTTGCTGCATCCATTGCTTGCATACGAGCAGAATGTTCAGCAGCAAGCGAATCAATAAGTGAGTAATACATTGTATACTCAACATAACGCCTTACCAGTGCATCCAAAAGTGTATCATCATCATCTGGTTCGACTTCAAGCTCTGACGTAGATACAGCATTCAATTGCAGATTAGCAGAATCAACTGGCAACACTTGATCTGTTCTCATCTCCTGAGTAATCATATTCACATAACCATTATGCACAATGATAACTTTATCTGTATCTCCATTTACATAAGATTCTGCTACTTCTGAGATAAACTCTGAAGCTGTTTTAAAGTCTGGTGCAGCAGAAAGACCAATGATTTCATCTGAGAGTTCAATATTATTAAACTTGTAGTAATCAATACCTTTTCTACCTACTGCTCTAAGACGTACCTTTGCATCTTTAGCTTGAAACTCTGTAAGTAATGCATTCACTTTTTTAATGGTTTGAGAGTTAAACCCACCACAAAGACCTTTATCCGCAGTGATAAAAACAATATCAACCTTCTTAGGGTTTTGAGCATCCTTAAAATAAATATTGTCTATCCCATCTGCATTGGCATTTTGCATTTTTTGAGCGATTTCATTTAAAAGTTCGGTCAACTTTTCTGCATATACTCTAGATTTTTTAGCAAGTTCTTCTGTTCTTTTCAGTTTGGCAGAAGAAACAAGCTTCATAGCGTTTGTCGTTTTCTGTGTATTTTTCACAGAATTGATCTTACGCTTTATCTCTTTTAAATTAGCCATATATTATGCCTTTCTTATACCGAAAAAGAAGCTTTGAAATCTTCAATTGCTTTTCTAAGTTCAACATCTGTCTCATCAGTAATTTTTTTATCATTTCTGATAGCATCAAAAATGTTAGAATATTTAGCATCCATAAATGGCATAATGTCTGCTTCAAATTTTGTTACTGAAGATGCAGGGATGTCATCAAGGTAACCATTTGCACCAGCAAAAATTATGACAACCTGTTTCTCGATAGGCACAGGAGAATAAGGTCCCTGTTTAAGCACCTCTACCATTCTTTGCCCACGTTCTAATTGACCTCTCGTATAATCATCAAGATCAGATGCAAATTGTGCGAAAGCTTGAAGCTCTCTAAATGAAGCCAAATCAAGCCTCAATGTACCTGATACTTGTTTAGTTGCTTTAATCTGGGCAGCACCACCTACACGTGAGACCGAAAGCCCTACATTAATCGCTGGTCTAATACCTGAATTAAAGAGATCAGTCTCAAGGAAAATCTGACCATCAGTAATAGAGATAACATTTGTTGGGATGTATGCCGCAACATCACCCGCTTGTGTTTCAATGATTGGGAATGCAGTAATAGAACCAGCACCTAATTCATCAGAAAGCTTTGCTGCACGCTCCAGCAGTCTTGAGTGTAGATAGAAAACATCTCCTGGGTATGCCTCACGACCTGGAGGTCTTCTAAGGATTAATGACATTTCTCTATATGCAACTGCATGTTTAGATAAATCATCATAGAAAATCACTGCATGTCTACCATTGTCTCTAAAGTACTCTGCCATTGTAACACCAGCATATGGAGCTAAAAACTGTAATGCTGAAGAATCTGCTGCAGATGCAGTTACAACGATAGTATACTCCATTGCACCATGCTCTTCAAGCTTCTTCACTGTTGCTGCTATTGTTGATTGTTTTTGACCAATCGCAACGTAGATACATACAACATCTTGACCTTTTTGATTGATTATTGTATCTATAGCCAGTGTTGTTTTACCCGTTTGTCTATCGCCGATAATAAGTTCTCTTTGCCCACGTCCAACAGGAACAAGTGCATCAATCGCTTTAATACCAGTTTGAAGTGGCTCATGAACAGACTTTCTAGCCATAATCCCTGGTGCTTTTTCTTCAATAAATCTATACTCTTTTGCTTCGATTGTACCTTTGCCATCTACAGGTTCACCAAGTGGGTTAAC
>JALWME010000092.1 GCA_027083995.1 Sulfurovum sp. | reverse complement strand
TAAAGGATATCCCTCAAAACCATAGCATAGTGTAGCACTATAAGGTTTAGCAAAAATATACCCATGGAAGATCCTTTTGAAAATAATTTTTGTATAGGCGTTTTTACCTTGTGTAGTGTCATTATACTGATAGTCATATGTACCACAGTCAATACAAAGATGACTACAACTATCTGAAGTTTTATACGAAGTGCATCTATCACTTCATTGCTAATATTTGAAAAAAGTATAGTGATGAGTCCGTTGTTGTGTATCATCGTGTAGCCAGTAAAAAGAAGGATGACAAGAGCAGCCGTCTCAAAATAACCGTAAATAGGTCCTATACGAGGATATACAGCTTCCTGATCCTTTTTTTTACGTAAACTAACCCCCAAAACAAACATAAAAAATGCTCCACCTATCCATGCAATAGCAGCTATGAGATGTAAATGTATCGCCCACCCCATTACTGAGTATCTTTTTTGTTATGATGTCCCATGGTACAGTATACTTGGGCATTATCTTCTGTAAGAAGGATGAGTTCATTGGGGTCTATGTATGTATAGTACGTTATGTATTCAGGGATAAGAGAGACTTTTATATCGAGTTCTTTAAGCTTTAAATAGGTTTTGTATCCCAATCCTTTAAGGTATACAGTGTCAACATTGTACTTCTTAAAGTGTTTAAAAAAATGTGTTGATGTATCTGTTTTACAATGGTTCTCTTCTACTATGATGCCACTTTTGGAATCTATAAAAACAAACATTGCAGCTTTTCTAAAACCTTTGGCAATCGTTTTTTCATCAGGTTCTACAGGGATAAGTATCATAGAACTAGCTATCCAATTTCAAAACAGCCATAAATGCCTCTTGAGGCACTTGTACTTTACCAATAGACTTCATACGCTTCTTTCCTGCTTTTTGTTTTTCTAGCAGTTTTCTTTTACGCGTGATGTCTCCACCATAACATTTTGCAGTTACATTTTTACCCATAGATTTTACATTGGTACGTGCGATGATTTCATTGCCAATACTGGCCTGAATCGCTACTTCAAAAAGCTGTCTAGGTATAAGTTCTTTGAGTTGTGCTACAAAAGCAAGACCACGAGACCTGGCCTTGTCACGAGGTACGATGATAGAAAGAGAATCTACCACATCACCCGCCACACGTATATCCAACTTCACCAAATCACCCTCTCTAAACGCTATAGGTTCATAATCAAAACTCGCATAGCCTTTGGTAATCGACTTTAACTTATCATAAAAGTCCATGACTATCTCATTCATAGGAATATCATATTCCAACAATACACGTGTTTCGTTCAGATAGTCCATTTTTATCTGTATGCCACGACGGTCATTAAGCAATTTTATGAGGTTACCTACATACTCTTGTGGAGTAAGTATTGTCGCCTTGACATAAGGCTCAAAAATCTTGTCTATCTTCTGTGGTTCTGGAAGTTCAGAAGGATTTTGTATCTCCAACTCATCACTATTTGTCTGTATTATTCTATAGACAACCGTAGGAGCAGTAGCGATGAGTTCCAGATTAAACTCACGTTCCAAACGCTCTTTGATTACTTCCATATGCAACATACCTAAAAATCCTGTTCTAAATCCAGAACCTAATGCCATAGAAGACTCAGGCTCAAAACTTAATGATGAATCATTCAGTTTAAGCTTATTCAGTGCATCACGTAAATCTTCAAATCTATCTGTCTCTATAGGATAGATACCTGCAAAGACAAAAGCTTTTGCAGGTTCGAAACCATCTATAGGTTTTACTGTTGGGTTTTTGGCATCAGTAATAGTGTCTCCGACTTTAAGTGCATCTACTGTTTTAAGTCCCATGACCACTATACCTATCTCACCCGTTCGAATCTCATTTGTTTTTACTGGTGCTATAGGATTTGGGTACATGAGATTCAGTACCTGATGTTCATCTTTTGTCCCCATCACTTTTGCCATCTGACCTTTTGTGAGTTGACCATCAAACACCCTTACCAGTGCCAACGCACCCAAGTAGTTGTCAAACCAAGAGTCATAGATAAGTGCTTTAAGGGGTGCATCGGCATCACCGACAGGTGCAGGTACACGCTCTACTATGGAGTCTACAAGTTCTGCCACACCAACACCTGTCTTGGCAGAGACAAGATTGTGTTCTGTAGCATCTATGCCTATAGCCTCTTCTAGTTCTGTAAGTACCCTGTCTGGATCTGCTGCAGGAAGATCTATCTTATTGACTACAGGCAGGAGTTCCAAATCATTCTCAAGTGCGATATATACATTAGCGATAGTTTGTGCTTCAACACCTTGGGCTGCATCTACAATGAGTAGTGCTCCATCACTTGATGCCAAAGAACGACTTACTTCATAGGAAAAATCAACATGTCCAGGTGTGTCAATAAGATTAAGAATATACCTTTCCCCGTCTTTTTCATAGTCTAGCCGTACAGACTGTGCCTTTATGGTTATACCACGCTCTTTTTCTATATCCATCGTATCCATTACCTGAGAGGACATCTGTCTATCGCTCACCGCTCCACACTCTTGTATAATACGATCAGCCAAAGTAGACTTTCCATGATCTATATGTGCGATAATAGAAAAGTTTCGAATGTTCTTTTGTGGTACTTTATTTGCCAATTTTAATTCCTTAGATAAACAATTCCACTCTCATAAAATGTAACCAGTCACATGAGCTTACTACTGAAGTGGACACAGTGTCAGCATGGCTAAAATGGTTTTATCCATTTAGCATCTTTTATGTATTTGTCTCAAACAGTGAGTTAATACTTTCATTATTATACACTCGTCTGATAACTTCGCCAAGCATTGGTGCAGTTGAAAGCATCTTTATTTTTTTGGAACTTCTTGTCATAGGTATAGTATTTGCTACCACAAGTTCATCTAAAGCTCCACCTTCTATACGGTCATACGCTGGACCTGAAAGTACGGGGTGCGTACAACATGCCATCACAGAAGCTGCACCTAAACTCTTAAGTGCCTCTGCACCTTTTACCATAGTTCCTGCTGTATCTATCATATCATCTATAAGTATGATATCTTTGCCTTCAACATCTCCAATAATATTCATCACTTCAGATTCATTGGCTTTCTCGCGACGTTTATCTACAATGACCATATCTAGTCCCAGTTTTTTTGCAAAATATCTAGCCCTTGCTACACCACCAATATCAGGAGATGCAATCACAGGGTTTTTAAAGTTTTTAGCTTTTATGTAATCCATAAATAAAATAGCACCATAAAGGTTATCAACAGGAATATCAAAAAAACCTTGTATCTGTGAAGCATGAAGGTCAACTGTCACCATACGTGTAATACCCGATGTCTCCATAAGGTTTGCCACAAGTTTTGCCGAGATAGGTACTCTTGGTGCTGCCTTTCTGTCTTGTCTTGCATATCCGTAGTATGGCACTACTGCGGTAATAGAATTAGCAGATGAACGTTTCAACGCATCTGTCATAATAAGTAGTTCCATCAAATTGGAGTTTGCAGGTGCAGAGGTAGGCTGTATAATAAAAACATCTTTTCCACGTACTGATTCTGCGATTTGCACAGAAATCTCACCATCTGAAAAACGTTTGATAGTTGCTTCACTCAGAGGCATTTCTAAGTAGGTTGCTACTTCTTTAGCAAGTGCAGGGTTGGATGTTCCAGAAAAAAGCATATATCCGCTCATTATTATGACCTTATGTGAGTAATTTGCTACGT
Source organism: Sulfurovum sp. (assembly GCA_027083995.1). The sequence goes on along the minus strand of JALWME010000092.1, from coordinate 774 downwards.
GTATTTTACTCAAAAGATGATAAAAAGGGGATTTAAAGCGAGGTAGTATTACACTTAGAGAAATGATAATTATAATTATGGACATAAATGATACGAAAATTTTTTAGAAAACTTGCTGGCAAAAAAGATAAATTTGATACACTGCTTGAGAAGTACAAACTTCCAAGGGCTTATTTTAATATCAATAGAAAGATGATTACACGTGGGGTGGCTATAGGGCTCTTTTGGGGTTTTATTCCTATGCCTATGCAAATGTTAGCTGTCTTGGCAACAACACCTTTCATACGCTTTAATGTACCTCTTGCCATTATAATTGTGTGGCTATCTAATCCATTTACAATGCCTTTTATGTATTATATGGAGTATCTTACAGGAAACTTTATTTTAGGTCAAAAAGGGATTACCGACATGGAATTAACTTTAGATTGGTTTTCAGCACATATAAGTGATATTTTCATACCTCTTTACGTCGGTACAGCTTTTTATTCTATTGTTATCTCTGCACTTACATATGTTTTACTCAATTGGCTTTGGATTAAGTCTGTGAAAGATGAAAAGTCTAAAAAAAATAAAAAGTAAAGTAAAAATTCATTCAATTTAATTCTCTGAATAACCTGGCTTGTATGCATCTCTGGCTTTTTTCTAAAACTACTCATTTGCAGTCCCAGCCTTATTAAGGTAAAGGTTCAATAATAAATAACCCCACCGCCAAGCATTTTCTCTCCTTCATAAAAAGCAGCTATTTGCCCTTTGGCCAGTCCAAATACAGGTTCT
>JALWME010000091.1 GCA_027083995.1 Sulfurovum sp. | reverse complement strand
TCACTCTTTCCTGCACAAATAATCATATGACCTCTTTACATTCTTACTGGAATATTCTGTTTTCTAAGATAGCTTTTTAATTCCATAATGTCAATCTCCTTAAAATGAAAGATAGAAGCTGCCAAAGCCGCAGCTGCATCACCCAGTGTAAAAGCTTCTTCTATATGTTTCATAGTACCTGCTCCACCAGATGCAATAACTGGAATGTTTACCAGTTCTCCTATCTGTCTATTTAGGTCATTGTCAAATCCTGCTTTGGTACCATCTGCATCCATAGAGGTTACAAGCAGTTCCCCTGCACCTCTGTTATAAGCCTCTTTCGCCCATCCTAAAGCATCTATGCCTGTATCATGACGTCCACCATGGGTAAAGATATTCCATTTATTTGCAGAGACCTGTTTTGCATCTATGGCTACTACAATACATTGAGAACCAAAACGTTTTGCACCCTCTTCTATAAAGACTGGTCTTTTGATAGCTGCAGAGTTGACACTCACTTTGTCACACCCTACGTTGAGCAAGCTATAGATATCAGAGAGTTCTCGTATACCTCCACCCACAGTCAAAGGAATAAATACCTCTTTGGCTACTTGCTTTACTACATCTACGATTGTGTCACGTCCCTCATGTGTCGCTCCGATGTCAAGAAAGGTTATCTCATCTGCACCCTCTTCATTGTAACGGTAAGCCACTTCTACAGGATCTCCTGCATCACGTAATCCTACAAAATTCACTCCTTTGACTACACGTCCATTGTCTACATCGAGACAGGGAATGATACGTTTTGCAAAATAATCCATTTTTTAATTCCTTTTAAAATATGACCAGTCATATGAGCCAACTGCTGAAGTTGTCCAAGTGGCAACGTGGTGTGATGAGCTTTGCTCAGCATACGTCCAAATAGACAATGATACGTTTTGCAAAATAATCCATCAACTTATCCTTTTATTATGATAGAATTATACAAAAATAATCACATATATGGATTACAAAGGATATTTATAGTATGATAATTGATAATTTATCCGAATTTGCATCTAAGAAATTTGGTCAAAATTTTTTAAAGAGTGATTATTATCTACAAAAAATCGTCCAAGCGATGCCCCATGACAACTTAAAAGTTGCAGAAATCGGACCTGGCTTAGGTGATTTAACCAAAGAACTTGTGAAAGTTCGTAATGTCACAGCATTTGAGGTTGATAAGAGATTATGCGAGCATCTAACATCAGCATTTAAAACACCCATTCACGAAGGGCGTTTTGAATTACGGTGTGGAGATGTGCTTGAGCGTTGGGAGTCAGGAAGCTTACTAGATGAGCCTTATCATCTAGTAGCCAACCTGCCCTATTATATCGCGACCAATATCATCTTAAAAGCATTTAAAGATGAACAGTGCCAAAGTATTTTGGTCATGGTTCAAAAAGAAGTGGCTGTTAAGTTTGCAGCGAATGTCAAACAAAAAGCGTTTTCAGCCCTTTCTGTATTGGCAAATTCTGTAGGGAAAGCAACACTCTGTTTCGAGGTAGAACCTGAAGCATTTGTGCCGCCACCCAACGTTACTTCTGCCGTGCTTTTAATAGAAAAAAACCAGTCAAGAGATGATGAGAAATTTGAAGCGTTTTTGAAAATAGCTTTTCAACAACCACGTAAAAAACTGCTCAAAAATCTTATGGCTGCTTTTTCTAAAGATAGAGTCAATCAACTTTTTGCAGACCTGGAGCTAGACTCTAATCTGCGACCTCATGAAGCACCGACGCTTACGTATCATCACATATACAATGAACTAAAGGATAATTTAGATGGAAAACAACAACAGCAACAGAAACTCTCAAAATCAAGGGCAAAAAATGCAAGCAGGCACTACTCCCACAAGAGAGAGAAGACCAAACCCTCATAGACAAAACAACACTGCGAACACCCAAAACAGCAGACCTAACCCCAATAGACAACCTAAGCCAAATAAAGAGCCCAATGGTAATGTGCAAGATAGAGAAACACCAAACGGAAACAGAAAGCCAAATCCGAATCAAAATAGAAACAAAAACAACCAAAACAGAAACAACAAGCGTGCTAACAACAATAATAAATTTGGTGGAAAACCAAACAACAACCGCCATGGCGGAGGAAACAAAAACAGAGGCAAACGCAGAAATATAACGACAGTCAATGATACCATGAGAAAGTACCTTGAACTCAATGATAGCATTAAAGATGCTACGATGAACCCATGGAAAAACATAGATATGTCAACCAATGCAAAAATCCGTTTCACGCCACTGGGTGGACTAGGTGAAATCGGTGGCAATATGGCAGTACTTGAAACAGAAACTACCGCAATCATTATAGATGTGGGCATGTCTTTCCCCGATGAGACTATGCATGGTGTTGACATCTTGGTACCAGATTTCTCTTACTTGCATACGCTTAAAAAAGAGAAAGATGTCTATGTCATCATCACACACGGTCATGAAGACCACATTGGTGCGATGCCATACCTTTTTAAAGAGTTACAGTTTCCTGTCTATGCAACCCCACTGGCACTTGCCATGATAGAAAACAAATTTAACGAGCATGGTCTTTCACAATATGTGAAGCACTTTAACTATGTAACCATGAGAAAACAACACCAAATTGGTGATATGAAAATAGAATGGATGCATAATACCCACTCTATCATTGATGCATGTTCGTTGGCTATTGAGACACCTGCGGGAACTATTATCCATACTGCGGACTTTAAAGTGGACCATACCCCCGTAGACAACTACACCATGGATTTACGCCGTTTTGCTCACTATGGAGAAAAAGGTGTACTTTGTCTCTTCTCTGACTCTACAAACTCGCATAACCCAGGGGCAACCAAGTCTGAAAAAGTAGTAGGCAAAACATTTGATACGCTCTTTGAGCTTGCCAAAGGGAGAGTCATTATGTCTACCTTTTCTTCTAATGTACACCGTATTGTACAGGCGATGGAAAGAGGTGTAAAGCATGGAAGAAAGATCTGTGTCATTGGGCGTTCTATGGAGCGTAATATTGAGACAAATAGAGCCTTGGGTTTTGTAGATATCGAAGATAAAAACTTCATTGAAGTGCATGAAGTACCAAAATATGCAGACCATGAAGTGCTTATTGTAACTACTGGTTCTCAAGGTGAAACGATGGCAGCACTAAACCGTATGGCAACAGATGAGCATAGACACATTAAACTTAAACCCTCAGATACTGTTATCATCTCCGCTTCTGCCATTCCAGGAAATGAGGCTTCTGTTTCAAGTCTTTTAAACAAACTGATGAAAGCAGGATGTACTGTACGTTATAAAGAGTTTTCAGATATTCACGTCTCTGGTCATGCCGCACAAGAGGAGCAAAAACTTATTATAAGACTTATTCAACCTAAATTCTTCCTGCCTGTGCATGGAGAGTACAATCACATCGCAAAACATGCCAGAACTGCAGTAGAGTGTGGTGTAGATGAGAGAAATATACTTCTTATGGGAGATGGCGACCAGATAGAACTCACAACCAAATATCTCAAAAAAGTAAAAACTGTCAAGTCTGGTAAAACCTATATTGACAATCAAAACAATATGACTATTGAAAATGATGTAGTACTTGACAGACAGAAGCTGGCTGAAGATGGTATAGTCAATGTCGTTACGCAAATTTCTCAAAGCAACCAAAAAATAGTAGGCAAACCAGTTGTTACTACACATGGTCTTGTTCCTGATAAGGATGATAAGAAGTTTGCCAAAGAGATAGAGGTACTTCTGGAAACCATGTTACTCAATATGAAACCTGAAGCTTTAAAAGACCACAGAAACATTGAAGATGACATTCGTCAAGTCGTGCGAAAACATGTGGTACGCACCAAAAAAAGATATCCGCTTATAATTCCTACCGTATTTATTATATAATTGTTTATCTTATCTACTCATCCAAGCAACATATAGCTTGGATGAACTATCTTGCTTTCTCCTCTTTTTCTAAGCACTTTTCTTATAAAAATATGTATAATATTCTTTGAGAGTTATATAACTTATCCAAATAGCTCAAAATATAAAAGGAAAAAGGAGGGAAATATGAAAAAGATTCTAGCCTTACTACTCTTATTGTTGTTACTTATAATTTTTTGTGTAATGACAAAAAAAGACAGTATGCACATTACTTCAAAACCCAAAAATCAAACTGTCATAGCCCCAGTGTTAAAACAAAACCAAGCTGAGATTGATTACACTATCATACAAAAAGGGGAAACATATGTATTAAGTGGGAACTTTAAAGATACCCAACAACAAAAGGCCTTGCAAGATCTCTTTAGTGCCAAACAGAGTCAATTGGCCATTAAAGGCACAAGTACAAACAAAACACTGCAAGATAAAGATTCTCTCAAGCTAACCCATGCAATACTCCCGCATTTTATAGCCAATTATACCAATGGAAAGATTCGCTATCATGATAACCTTCTTACTGTTAGCGGTGATGTCAAGGGCTATGGGGTAAAAGATGAGATGCAAAGACTTCTTAGCAACTCGACAATACCAACACAAGACAACACCAATGTCTTGCTTGT
>JALWME010000090.1 GCA_027083995.1 Sulfurovum sp. | reverse complement strand
TTGATTTTAAGAGGAATTGATACATTTTCGTAAGGTGCGGTTGCCACCGCACCTTGAAGTTTTACTTTTATCTATGTTTTTTGAATTTCCTCATTATTCAAATTGAGGCGTTGAAATTCTCATCATTTTTTTTAGAAAAAAAGGAATGAAAGAAATCAGGGTATTATTGACAACCCACACACTCTTGTGAACGGTCCTCAACATCATTACTTGACTCAGGCGATTGACTTCTCAAGTAATAAGTAGACTTCAATCCAAACTTCCAAGCATTCATATAAATCTCATTGAGGTATTTACCACTTGCTTTGTCAAGCGTGATAAAGATGTTAAGGGACTGTCCTTGGTCTAGCCATTTTTGACGAATCGCTCCTGCTTTTATGAGGATATTTTGGTCTAAATCATAGGCTGGTGTGTAGAACGCCCATGTGTCTGCGCTCAGTTTTGGGGCAACCACAGGGATGAGTCCAGAGAGGTTCTCTTCAAACCATTTACGTTTGTACACAGGCTCGATAGCTTGTGTCGTACCTGTCAAGATAGAGATGGAAGAGGTAGGAGCGATAGCCATCAAGTATCCGTTACGCATACCATCTGTTTTTACTTTCTCTTTGAGTGCCGCCCAGTCATGGGTATAACCAAACAATCCACCTCTGTCAACCAGTTTACAGGCATTTTCATTTGCCTTGTCAATAGGGAAGATACCCTTTGACCAGTCTGACCCCTCAAATGTAGGGTAGGCACCTTTTTCAAGTGCTAGATTACTTGACTCTTTAATGATATGGTAAGAAAATGACTCCATCACCTCATCTATTTTGGTAAAGTGTTCATGGCTTCCCCATTCTATGCCGTACTCTGCAAGCATCTGTGCTTCACCCATGACACCAAGCCCTATGGAACGTGACTTCTCGTTGGTCTTTTTTACTTTTGCCAACGGATAGAAGTTTAGGTCTATGACATTATCAAGCATTCGTGTAGCTATAGGAACTACCCGTGCCAAATCCTCTTCGGTATTGACCTTAGAGAGATTGACAGATGCGAGGTTACATACGGCTGTATCTCCATCTGTTTTTTCTTTGTCGACTATCCAGATTTGTTTGCCATTCAAGCTGTCAAGTGCTGTTACTTTTTTGGCTGGCTTTGTTGTACCATTGTCAACTGTTAACATCTCGTTTTCATCATAGACTTCAATAGTCCCATCTTCAAATGTAAACTGTGTTTTATACGTATTGGGTGCCGTATTTTGGAAAATTTCTGTACAGAGGTTAGTTGAACGTATGACACCTACGTGTTTGTTAGGGTTGGCTTTGTTTGCTGTGTCTTTAAAAGTAAGGAAAGGGTTTCCTGTTTCAAAGTATGAACGTAACATCTCTTTCCAAAGGTTTTTCGCAGAGACTCTCTCTCTTGTGATTTCATCTTCAGAGTTTTCAAGTTCCACATAACGTTTCTCAAAATCTTCACCATAGAGTGTTGTCAACTCTGTCACTTCGTAAGGATCAAAAAGTGTCCACATCTCATCTGCTTCTACCCTTTGCATAAAGAGATCATTGAGCCAGATAGCAGGGAAAAGGTCGTGCGCTCTACGACGCTCTTCACCAGAGTTTTTCTTCAAATCAAGGAAATCACGGATGTCTACATGCCAAGGCTCCACGTAAACAGCTATAGCACCTTTACGCGTACCAAGTTGATCTACCGCAATGGCAACATCATTGGCGATTTTAAGAAAAGGTACAATCCCTCCTGCAGCATGTTTATGTCCATCGATAAATGAACCCATACCACGCACAAGTGACCAGTCCCAACCAATACCACCACCAAACTTGCTTAGCAGTGCCATCTCTTTGTATGCATCAAAGATACCTTCGATGTTGTCAGGTGTTGAACCGATGTAACAAGAGCTTAGTTGGTGTCTTGGTGTACGTGCATTTGAAAGTGTAGGTGTTGCTGCCATCACTTCAAACTTGGACAAGATGTCATAAAACTTCTTTGCCCATGTTTGACAATCAAATTCGTTTTGGGCAAGGAACATCGCCACACCCATAAAGAGTTGCTGTGGAAGTTCTATAGGTACACCTTTACGGTCTTTGAGCAGATATCTGTCATAGAGTGTACGTATACCAAGGTATGTAAACTGTAAATCACGCTCAGGTTTAATGTAGTCATTGAGGTCATCAAGGTCATACTTCTCTTTGAGTCCAAGAACGATACGCCCTTCTTTTTCCCCACGCTCAAAGTGATCACGCAAATGGTTATACCCTGTAAAGCCTGTTACTTTGTGGTAAATATCGTAAATGAAAAGTCGTGCAGCCACAAAAGTCCAGTCTGGTCTGTCAATATCTATCTTGTCTACTGCTGTTTTAATAAGGGTAGTTTGTATCTCTTCTGAGCTTATCATATCACGAAACTGCAGCTTCGCATCTACTTCTAGTTCACTCTGGCTCACCCGCACAAGACCTTCAACTGCAGCAGAAGTATATTTTTGTATCTTCCCCACATCTAAAGCTTCAACTCTTCCGCTACGCTTGACAACTCTTATCATTTCACTTCCTCATAAATACACATATGTATGTGTGACAATTAATCCGATTTTACTCAAATTAACCTTGTGTATTTTTGAAAAGTTGTATCATTTTAAGAGATATTTTTTATAAGATTTTGTGATACTATACAAAAGACAGTGCAGGTGGGCAGTAGAGGAAATATAAATTATATTGATAATACAATTTAGACAAAAAAGTAACATTTTTATAGAGGGAGGGAGTCATACCTCACCTCATGTTTATTTATTGCTCCCTCCATTAAATACTCTGGCAAATATCTTATCTACATTCTTGGTATAGTAGTCAAAATTAAAACACTCTCGTATCTGCTCCTGTGAAAGAGACTTATTAAGCTCTTCATCTGCAAGCAGATACTGCAGGTAGAGTGACTCACCTTTATCGTTGGTCGAAGATTTGCCTTGTTGTATCTCTTCCCAAACCTTCATGGCATTACGCTGGACTATGCGATAGGCATCTTCACGGCTTACCCCAGCCTTAGGAAGCTCCAAAAGCACTCTTTGAGAGAAAACCAAGCCACCGGTAAGATTTAGATTTTTCATCATATTCTCAGGCATTACAGTAAGGTTTGCTATCACATTATTCATACGGTGCATCATGAAGTCTGTGGTGATAAATGCATCTGGCAACCAAAATCGTTCTGTTGAAGAGTGAGAGATATCTCTCTCATGCCACAAAGCCACATTTTCCATAGCTGGTGTCACACAGGTTCTAATCATACGTGCAAGCCCTGTGATGTTTTCTGTGAGTATAGGGTTTCTTTTATGTGGCATCGCAGAGCTTCCTTTTTGACCTTTGGCAAAGAACTCTTCTGCTTCATAGACTTCTGTTCTTTGCAGGTGTCTTACCTGCACTGCAAACTTCTCTATTGAAGATGCCATAAGTGCCAAAGTAGTTGCTAATCTTGCATATCTGTCTCTATGTACCACTTGGTTTGAGCATGGTTCAGGCTTTAGTCCCAGCTCTGCCATCGCATACTCTTCAAGCTCTAGTGGTGCATGTGCAAAGTTACCCATGGCACCCGATATCTGACCTACAGCAATCACATCCATAGTCTGCTCCAAGTTTATCAAGTGACGTGCCATTTCATCATACCAAACAGCCAAGGTCAGACCAAAAGTAATAGGTTCACCATGAATACCGTGCGAGCGTCCTACCATCAATGTCATCTTATGTTCTATAGCTCGTTTTTTGATAGATGCCATAAGCATTTTGGTATCATCTATAATAATCTCTAGTGAGGCTTTCATCTGTAAAGCCACACCTGTATCCACTGCATCAGAGCTTGTCATACCATAGTGAAACCATCTTGACTCTTCTCCCAAGCTCTCGCTGACTGATGTATTGAACGCTATAAGGTCATGTCTGGTAATCGCCTCTATCTCCTCTATGCGTTCTACAGAAAAAGATGCATTTTCAACTATCTTCTGGCAATCCTCATCAGGGATAAGCCCTAGTTTGTTCCATGCTTTTACTGCTGCTTTTTCCACTTCAAGCCATGCCTCGTATCTTGCTTGCTGTGTCCAGTGTTTTGCCATCTCTTCTCTTGCGTATCTTTCTACCATTATGTACCTTTAGCATCATATTTTTATGATAGAATTCTACCCTAAAAGCAGTTACATAAGGGTTAGCAATTATGCCATTTGTCAAAGAAATATTCCATATCGAAGAAGAGACTATAGCCTTTCTCTATGTCATGCGTACCCTAAACTTCACCCAAGGGCAAGCCCAAAGACATATCGCAAAAGGCAGACTTCTTATAGATGGAGAGTCCATGACCTACACAGGAGAAAAGATACAAGGCGAGGTTGAGATGGTGTTTTTCCGTCCTGAAAGCAAAGGGATAAAACCAATATTTCAAAATAATCATTTCATGGTTTTCGAAAAACCCTCTGGTGTTTTAGTCCATCCAAATACCATGGCTACTCCTTATTCTATGCTCGATGAAGTAAGAACGTGTGCAGGGGATAATGCAAATGCAACCCACCGTATAGACATGGAAACCTCAGGACTTTTGCTGGCATCTAAACACAAAAAAGCAGAGACATACCTCAAAAGTGTATTTGAAAATAGAACCATCAAAA
>JALWME010000089.1 GCA_027083995.1 Sulfurovum sp. | reverse complement strand
CACAGAAGCAGGTTGGGACTTTGTTTGGGTATATGATGGCAACAATACGCTTATAGGTCAATATACTGGCGACATCAATGAAACCATTATTATAAATGACAATACGGTAGATATCCGTTTAGTTACTGATGACAGTATTACCAGCAGTGGTATTACTGCAACACTTAGTGACACTAGTGATAACATAGAATTACAATTTCAAACAGACTACAATGCACCCAATATGGAGCAAAATGGAAGCAAGATAAAAATGCAAGGTTCTCATTGGAGTTCTATCGTAAGTAATGATATGAATTTTACAAAAGATTCAGAATATACACTAAGTTTTGATATCAATGATTACAATGCAAGCTCAAAAAATTTGGCAATTGCTCTTAGAAATGGTACAGGTATTACAGGAACTCGTCAGATTCTTCAACTAAACGATACGAATATATCAACAGATAAGTATATCAATATTACATTTACACCAGATAGAAACTATACACATTTACAATTTTGGCATGATACAGTAGGCTCCTTTTCTCTCTCTTTAGGCAATATAAAACTGATAAAAAATAATGATAATATCAAACTGATAAAAAGTACAGGCAATAGTTCTACCCATTTATTCCACCCCTGAAGAGACAATTCTCCACTTTTGGGAGGAGAAGAGTAGCTTCTTCACTCTTTAATAATGATAATTTATTTTGGGAAGTATTTAATTGTATCCAAGGAAAGCCTTGGAATACTAAGAATGCAGGGATAAATGAATTATATTAATTCAATAATTGCCATAGGTGCTGCATCACCTTTTCTCATACGTGTTTTGATGATACGTGTGTATCCGCCATTTCTATCTGCATACTTAGGTGCAATTTCATTCACGATAGTATTTGTACACTCTTTATGTTGTAACATTGCAAAAATTGCTCTGTGTGCATTAAAATCTCCGCTTGAAGCTTTAGTAATAAGCTTTTCATAGTATGATCTAAGCTCTTTCGCTTTTGGCAATGTCGTCTCGATTCTACCCTCTTTTGTCAAGGCAATAGAAAGATTTTTAAGAAGTGCTGCTCTGTGAGAAGACGTTCTATTTAATTTACGGTAACCATGCTTATGTCTCATGTCTCTATCCTTTATTTATCTAGTTAAGAGTCTCCTCAATGATGGGGAAATACCATCTTTGATTCCTCTCAGTAATGAATCAAAAAGCTTTATACTTTTTGCTGTTCTATCTTCTTTATAAGATTTGCTCTTGTATGATCAGCCAATTCAAAACCTGAACCAAACCCATGCTCTACAAGACACTCATTAATTTCATCAAGAGATTTTTTACCAAGATTTTTGATATTTTTTATCTCATTTTCACTCATAAGTACCAATTCACCAAGAAACTTCAGTCCTGCTCTGTCAAGTGAATTAAATGATCTTGCACTAAGTCCAAGACTGTCCACTGTTTGCATAAATGGCTTAAGTTCAGAATCATCAGAACTTCTTTTTACCGGTGCTGCAGAGATATCTACATCCAGTACACCAGCAAATACAGAAAGCTGCTTATTCATAACTTCAAGTGCATTCGTAAATGCCTCAACAGAACCTATCTGACCATCTGTTTCAATATCAAAAACAATCTTTTCAAAATTAGGGTTGTCTTCAACAAGTACTGGTTCTATCCTATAGTTTGCTTTTCTTACAGGTGTAAAAAAAGCATCCAAGGCAATGCTGTCTGAAGCGACATCATCTCTAATATCTTCACTTGGTACATATCCTATACCTTTTGAGATAACTACTGTAAAATTAAGTTCAGCATCTTCATTGAGTGTAGCCAGTGGTAAATCACCACTCACTATCTCAATTTGATTGTTATTCAAATCATTTGCTGTTACTTCTTTGTGACCAGAAAAAGAGTAGTTAAGCTCTACTCTGTCACTTTCATCTTTAATTTTAAAACGAATGTTTTTAAGATTGATGATAAATACAGCAACATCTTCATGCATACCTCTAATGTTATCAAACTCATGTGTAGCACCTTCAATCTTTACAGAAATAGGTGCATATCCTATAGAAGAACCTAAAATAAGTCTTCTAAGTGGATGTGCGAGTGTAACAGCATAACCGCTCTCAAAAGGATAAGCAATGATTTCAGCACGATTTGCACTGATTTCATTTACTTCTACCTCTGTTGGCATAAATGGTGCAACTTTAATTTTTCTCATTAATAGCCTTTAACTTATGTATTATTTAGAGTAAAGCTCGACGATTAGACGCTCTTCAACTGGGATTGCGATTTCTTCTCTTTCTGGAACTCTTGTAAAAAGTCCAAAAAGCTTCTCTTTATCCATATCAACCCATTCAACCATACCAGTTTGGTTTGTTAATTCGATTGCTCTTAAAATCTGTGGATTTGTCTTAGACTTCTCTCTGATTTCAATTTTTTGACCTGCTTTTACTCTAAATGAAGGAATATCAACTCTTTTGCCATCTACAAGCACATGTCCGTGATTTACAAATTGTCTAGCAGACGCTCTAGTTGTTGCAAAACCCATTCTGTAAACTACGTTGTCAAGTCTTTGTTCAAGAAGTTGTATAAGAATTGAACCTGTATTGCCATCTTTTGAGTTTGCTTCTTTATATAATGCTCTAAATTGTTTTTCCGATACACCATACATAAACTTTGCTTTTTGCTTCTCTTGAAGTTGAAGACCATATTCTGAAATCTTTGTTCTTCTTTGACCATGTTGCCCTGGAGCATATGGTCTTTTTTCCAATGCAGATTTACCACTGAGTCTACGCTCACCTTTTAAACCTAAATCAACGCCAAGTCTTCTTTCTAGTCTTTCAACCGGACCTCTATATCTTGCCATATCTTATACCCTTCTCTTTTTCGGTGGTCTACAACCATTATGAGGAAGTGGAGTAATATCTTTTAAAAATGTTACTCTAATTCCTTCAGTTGCTCCAATTGCCTTTACAGCTGTGTCTCTACCAGAACCAGGACCTTGTACTTTAATGCCTACTTCTTTTATGCCATTTTCCATTGCTTTAGTCATTGCATCTTGTACTGCTTCTGTTGCTGCAAATGGTGTAGATTTTTTAGAACCTTTAAATCCAAGTGCTCCAGCAGAACTCCATGCGATTACATTTCCCATTTCATCCGTCACTGTAATCACAGTGTTATTGAAAGTAGCTGCTACGTACACAACCCCTTTGGCAATACTTTTTTTTGCTTTTTTCTTAGCCATATATCACTACTCCTTATGCCGCGCCGACAGTTTTACGTTTACCCTTACGAGTACGCGCATTTGTCTTTGTCTTTTGTCCACGAACAGGAAGTCCTCTTCTGTGTCTAAGACCTCTATATGAACCCAAATCCATAAGTGCTTTAATATCTAAAGTTACTTTTTTTCTAAGATCACCCTCAACCATAACATGCTCTTGGATATCCTGACGGATTTGTGCCGCTTGTGCATCTGTCAGTTCATGTGCTCTTGTGTTATAATCGACACCTGTTCTATCAAGAATATCTCTTGATGTTTTTAAACCAATACCAAAAATGTAAGTAAGTGCATACTCCATTCTCTTTTTCTGTGGTAAATCAACCCCTGCAATACGAGCCATGTTTATCCTTGTCTTTGTTTATGTTTTGGATTTTTACAAATCACGCGTACGATACCTTTGCGTTTAATGATTTTACAATCATCACACATTTTCTTTACTGATGGTCTAACCTTCATGGTTGTCCTTTAAATAATTACGACGAGTCGTTTTTTATCATTACACTTGTTGTGTTGCGTGGATTAATGAATCAAAATCAATCCAACTCTTATATAATCAGTGTCAATTATATAAAAATTCTTCGCACAGTTCCTCATACCTATATAGTAACAGGAAGAAGGATTATACCCAGTTTTATTTAATTATTGCTTATATTTTAGATTATTTCTAGGATAAAAAGGTTCTAACTCTATAAAGCTACTGATAAAGTTGGTAAAAAGTTTTAAAAACTGCAAATCATCTTCACGGAAACCTTCAAGTTTATTGATAAGCTGCAGAACCCCTATAAGGTCTTTTCGTGCATTATAAATAGGACATACCAAGGTATTTACCGTTTTATACCCACTCTTCTTGTCAATATGTTTTAAAAAATATGGGTTATTTTCTACATCATTTTCTATGACTGCTTCTTGTGTTTGAAACACATGTCCCACAATACCTTGATTGGTTGGTATATCTATTTTCTCTATCCCTGTTGCAAGCACCGTCCATAATGAATCTTTTTCTGGGTTATAGATGAATATAGAACACCTCATCGCAGCCGTAATTCTTCTAAGATAGTCTGAGATAAGCGGTAATCCTTCCTCTAAATTACTTGTAACTAACAATTTGTGTCCAAAATCTATTAATTCTTGATATGTATTGCCTTTCCCCATGATATACTAAATTCCTTATTTTATTCTCAATGTATTAAGATACCTGCTTCTTCCTTTTAAAAAAATAATATTTAGGTTATACTGATGCAAATATATCATAATATACTAGGGTAATTTTATGTTTAGAACACTTTTGCTACTTCTGACAATGAGTATTACAGTATCTGCTAATTATGCACAAGCTGTAAAGTACTATAATGCAGGAAAATATCAACAAGCTATTCAGGCTATCAAATC
>JALWME010000088.1 GCA_027083995.1 Sulfurovum sp. | reverse complement strand
GTAAGATTCATACGTACCTCGGCAGACACACTAAATGCCCTAGAGATGTCTATCAAATCTACACTTGATGCAGATATTATCATTACTTCTGGTGGTATCTCTATGGGAGATAAGGACTTTACCAAAGAGGCATTTACCAATCTAGGTATGCAAATACACATAGACAAGATTGATATCAAACCCGGTCGCCCTACTATCATAGGGAGCATAGATAAAACAGTCATAGTAAACTTGCCTGGAAACCCACTAGCTTCCATGGTAAATTATGAGTTATTCGTAAGAGCTATCATTCGTAAAATGTCTGGAAAGCAAGAACATCGCCATGCCATAGTCACCACAACTCTAAAAGAGACATATACAGTAAGAGGAGGGAAACATGCCGTAGTTCTTGGAAAATTTGATGGTTCTTCTTTTGAAGCATTAAAATCTCAAATGCCTGGCATGGTCTCCCCTATGCAAGATGCTGATGGACTACTACTCATTACTCCAGACATAAAGCACCTAGAAAAAGGCTCTACCGTAAAAATGATACCAATAAAATGGGAGTTGTCTTCTAGTAAAAAAGAAGTATTATTTAATAGCTAAATGAAATCTCGAAAAATTTCGAGACCCTTCACACGAAAAGTTTCGTGCTTTGAGATGGTTTTACATTCCTGACATATACTCAGCAACTGCTTTAATAGTCTTGTCATCCATAGATGCTACTTGACCTTTCATAAGCATACCCATACCAGATACATTTCTTGTCCCTGCTTTGTACGCTGTAAGTGATGCTACCAAATCTGCTACTGGCTGACCAGCAACTACTGCTGATTTACCAAGTGCCTGCGTTTTACCATCTGCACCATGACATCCTGCACATTTAGCATATGCTGCTTTACCAGCTGCATTATCTGAAGTCACTGCTGCTGTTGCTGCTTCTGTTGCTGCTGCCGCTCTTTCTTTAAGTGCTGTTGCAGCATCTGCTGCTTTGGCTGTTGCTGCTGCTGTAGCTGCTTTGGCTGCTTCTGCTTTTTCTGATGCCGCCGCTGCTATCTTTTCTGCTTCCGCTTTGGCTGCTGACGCAACTTCTTCCGCTTTAGCTTTTGCACTTTGGGCTGCATCTGCTGCCATCTTTTTAGCTGCATCTACTGCACCTGTTGTGTCCGATTTCACTGCCTCAGTAACTGCTGTTGCCGCATCTGTAACTGACTCTTTTGTTTTCTCTCCACATGCTGTGAACAACACTGTTGCTGTCACAAGTAAGAGTAATGTAATTTTTTTCATTCTAATTCCTTATATTTTTAGATGTAGTATTATACTAATATTTTTCTTACTTACACTTTTTTGGGGTTTTTTATAGATACATTGTTTAAAAGTTTATGCCATAAATTTACATCCGACCATTCACTTTGTACCTGTTGTGAAAACGTTATATCTTCTAAGACTATCTTACCCATAAGTGCTGAGTGTGCATCTTCTTTAAATCCTTGAGCATAACCAGTCTCAGTTTCATGTACTATGATACTGTGAAGCTTGACTTCTCTCTCACCGTTTTGCATATCTGTACATGCCAAGACACGTTCTACCATAAGATAAATCACACGTGAAAACTGCTCTGCACTAGGAGAAACAGGTAATTCAACCCAACGATTAGAGTATCTTTTCATCGCTTCAATATATTTCACATCATCTTTACTCCATAGCGTAATTGCATGGTCAAAAGAGTCTATAAGTTCCTTTATATATCGTTTGGTTAAACCAAAGTCATAGACCATCTGCCCATCATCCAGATAATTTGATTCCAGCAAGACTTCTATCTTATAGGAGTGTCCATGTATATTCTCAGAACATCTCTGTGTTGTACAGTCACGCACGATGTGTGCATTTTCAAATTTAAAAAGTTTTCGTATAAGCATAATGCAATTCCTTTAATCAGGAGTATATATCTCTGATTTTAACACAGCCAACTTAAGATATGAAAGGGGCGTTGACATCTTCACCCAAAAATGCATAACTTCTCCCTGTACGTGCGACAGGACTAAAAGAGATATTTAGGTGTTCAGTATCGGTTATCACCCTGTCATCAACAAAAATGTGTTTGACATTTAAGACCAAAGGGATAGTGCTACTTCCCTCTAAGTCTATCTCTTGATTAAACGTACAAAAGTATGCACTAGCTACACCCTTTATCATAGGTGGATAGTCTGTAAAAGTTTTTACTGTCTCAATATAAAAAATCTCAGCTTCGCTTAACGCTTTATCGAGGGATTTGGAACTTAAATGCATTTTTTCTAAATCTTTCTCTTCGACCATACAAATCGTACATTTTTGATGTTTTCTAATGTTAAATAATGTATCTTTAGGTGTACCGTCTGCCTTATGTCCTACTGAAATCAATACAGATGCAGGACTGGAAGAGAGTGCTGTAAAATAAGAAAAAGGTGCGATATTAATAACCCCTTCATCTTCAGTTACTGCCCATGCTATAGGTCTGGGGATGATCGTTTGTGACATCAGTTTATACGTCTCATTGACACGTTTATCTTTTTGTAAATCAATTAACATTTATACCCCTTGTGTGGTGTCAAATACCCTTATGTGTAGCCTGTCACTATATCTAAAATTATGTTTCATACAAAAGGCAAACACTGCTCTGTCATTTTTCCAGATAGTATCTCTGCTTTCACCTACTGGCATACAATATACATCAAGTTTTGGTAGAATATCTTTAATGTCATTTATCTCATCTATGGCTGTAGTCTCTACTAGCTTTGCATCTATAGTAAACTTTAAAAAAGCCTCCTTGGCATGGGTTTGCACATTTTGTAAAGCTTGTGTATGGATACGTTTTTGTAAAGGCTCACCACTATTGGCTAATTTTAACGAAAGGGCAAATATGCAAGATTTATATGCTGGGTAGTTATCAAAATCTATTTCTATTGTTCCATTGGTTTCAAAGGTAACTTCTATCCCTTCAGATACCAACCATGTAATCACTGCATAAAATGTATCTTCTGTATGATACATTAAAGGTTCACCACCAGTGATAACCAGATGTGGCTTATATCCAACCTCTTTAAAAGTGTGTTTGAGCGTATCAATAAGTTCTTGACTTTTTTCTATTTTTGTCCATGTTTTCGCAAAGATACTGTCTACTGCAAAATAGGTATCACAGCCATAACGTATTTTACCATCCACCTCATACTTTGCATTAAAACCCGTACAACTTAAATTGCAACCGCCTGTACGTAAAAAATAAGAAGGTACACCTGCGTATTTTCCCTCCCCTTGTATAGAAAAAAACTGTTCTGCTAGATAAAACAAAAGGTTTCCTTTTGTTTTATAGTTAAGCGTGAGGAGTGAGGAGTGAGGAGTGTTGGTTTGTATTGCCCTGCAATACCTTTGTTCAATAAAAGCTTTTTACAAAAAAGCTTACAACAATTCCTAATTTCTAACTCCTCATTCCTCATTAATATCATCCGCCTGTCTCATAAAATGCACGTTTTGAAATCTCTCTGTCTTCAAGTTCTTCTTCTGACCATCTATTTTCTTTTGGCTTATCTTTAAGCACCTGAGCCAATACATCAGCTGCCCCTTGAATATCACCCTTTTTTACAGACTCTGCAATACTCAATGCTTCATCAAAATACAAACAAGGTATAAGATTGCCCTCAGCAGTTAAACGTATACGGTTACAGTTTTCACAAAAATCATGTTTATGTGGATCAATAAGCCCAAACTCATATCCTGTTTCTTCTATACGATAATTAAACGATGGACTGGCACCCTCACGTCCCAAAGCTTTAATCGTATATTTCTCTTTAACCTTCTTAAGTATCTCTCTACCATGCATACCTGTGAGTGCCTGGTCTGCATGTGCATTTTCCATATATTCTATAAAACGTACTTTCATACCACGAGCTTCACAATACTCCATCACATCCAAAATTTCATCATCATTGATACCTTTGAGCGGTACCATGTTGATTTTGACTTTCAGTCCTACTTCCAAAGCTTTCTCTATACCTTTAAAAACCTGTCCTAATACATCTTTGCCTGCGATTTTAGCTGCTACGTCAGATTTAAGTGAGTCTAGTGAAATGTTCAAACGTTTAAGCCCTGCATCTTTAAGCCTCTGTGCTGCGTCAGGAAGTAAAAAGGCATTGGTAGTCAGAGCCAAATCAAGTCCCTCTTTATACTCATTGATCATCTTGATAAACTTGTCCAAATCTTCACGTAAAAGTGGTTCTCCACCTGTAAGGCGTATCTTGCTTACTCCACCATCTATGGCTACTTTGACAAATAAAAACAGCTCTTCAAATGTGAGTAGGTTTTCTTTGGGAACCCATGAAAAAGGTTTTTCGGGCATACAGTACTGACATCTAAAATTACAACGTTCTGTAACTGAAATACGTAAGTAGTTGACTTCACGTCCATGTCCATCTATAAGCATTTAACATCCATTTATATATTTTTCTTAGAGTAGCTAAATGTAGATGAAAAATAGATAATATAGGTCAAAAGTTTAAATTTTGGGCAATATAATACTTTCAATTATCACCATCTATAATGCTTTCTTGTGCAGGAGAAATCGTAATATTAGTACCTTGTTTTGTCTTACGGACTACTTTACTTTGAAAATTATTTTTTCCATTGCCTACATAAA
>JALWME010000087.1 GCA_027083995.1 Sulfurovum sp. | reverse complement strand
TACCTGCAAGTTTTGATACCAAAGAACAAACTATTGAGATTTCTCCACCTTCCAAAGAGGTAGTAGAGATACCTGCAGAGTATGAATATGTAGAAGAAAAAGTATTGGTAGAAGAAGCTAAAACTGTATGGAAAAAAGGACAAAATCCTGCACAGAAACTCTCTGGAGCAACGGGTGACATTATGTGTCTTGTAAAGGTACCTGCAAAATATAAAACCATTAAAAAACTAGTGGTCAAAAGTCCAGCAAGAACAGAGATAAAAGAGATACCAGCTGAAGTGCAGAAATTTGCAGTACAAACAATTGTATCTGAGCCTAAAGTAGAGCATGTACCTGTACCTGCCAAGTATACTACATTGGAAAAGAGAGTACTTGATGAGGGAGCATCATTTATGTGGACAAATGCTGAGACTGGTGCAGATAAGCCATGGAGAGCAACAGGAAACATGGTATGCTTAGTAGAAACAGCAGCAGTAACCAAGGAGGTCAAGACTGTAGTGGTAGATGTACCTGCATCAGTTAAAGAAGAAGTAATTCCAGCTACTTTTGAAGTGGTAAAAGTACAAAAATTAGTTGAA
Source organism: Sulfurovum sp. (assembly GCA_027083995.1). The sequence continues at coordinate 17,406 of JALWME010000087.1, read as the reverse complement.
GAAGCAAAAGAGATTAAAACACCTATTGAAGCTGAATACAAAATAGTCGATAAACGTAAAAAAGTGAAAGATTCTCAAGTAAGCTGGGAACGTATCTTGTGTCAAACGAATATGACAAAAGATGTGATTAAAAAAATTCAAACAGCCCTGAATGAGAAGTCATACAATACAGGAAAACCCGATGGTTTACTAGGACGTGGTACAAGAAATGCTATTGAAAGATACCAAAAAGACAATGGACTTTCTACGGGTGGGATTACATATGAGACATTAAACTCACTCAATATAGAACTTTAAAATAGATAAACTACCTCTCTTCGAGGTAGTCTCATTTCACTACTTCTACACCAAAACCTTGCAGAGAGATGATACCCCCCTTGACATTAACAGGCGTAAACCCATTTTCTTCCAAAATACGTGAAGCAGCCACAGAACGATTACCTGTAGCACAGTAGACAAGTATTTTTTTGTGCTTGTCATGTTTGAGCATGCCTAAGTTTTGAGCTAGAGCCTGAAGTGGTATAAGTGTGGCATCTTGCAGGTGGCCTTCTTTATACTCTGGAATGGTACGGACATCAAGTACTGTGATATTGTTATCATTTTCTATGAGTGCAATCGCCTCTGAGGCATCAACAGACTGGAAATTTGCCAAAATCCAACCTTTAGAGTATGCAAACCAAAATAACATTGCCAGCATAGCCAGCCAATATAGTATGTTAGTATATTTTTTATGATTTAACATTTAGTGCTTCGCTTGCAGTGAATTTTAATACTTGTTGGCATAGATAAAACTCCTTTTATATAATTTGGTATTGTATCAACACTTTCTTTGTTTCGCATTGTTACATACAGGAAAAGTAATCTTCGCAAGAGCCTAAGCTCCTATATCCCTTTAAACTGTTTCTGATAATATAGATTAATTATTTTGAAGATTTTATATTTTCTATTTTAAGGGATTATTATGACGCATGTTATCACAGAACATCCATATTTTGGTGTCTTTGTTTTGTTTGCTATGACTTCTATAGCATTTACAGCAACGCTTTGGGCTGCACGTTTTGTATCTAGAAAATTTGCACGTCTTGACACAGAAAGGCTTAAACTTTCTATTTATGAGTGTGGGCCAGAGGTCACTAAGCAACCTAACACTATTTCTGCACAGTTTTATCTGATAGCACTTTTGTTTATCTTGTTTGATGTAGAGATTATCTTTATGTTTCCATGGGCGATTGACTTTAAATTGCTTGGTTGGTTTGGTTTTGTAGAGATGTTACTATTTATATTATTACTTACGATTGGTTTCGTATATGCATGGAAAAAAGGAGCACTTGAATGGCACAGCATCAAGTAAATTATGCCAGTTCAGCTGGATTGCCGATAGCACTGACTTCGGTAGACAAACTCGTAAACTGGGGACGTTCAAATTCACTTTGGCCGCTTACCTATGGACTGGCATGTTGTGCCATTGAGATGATGGCATCTGGAGCATCACGATATGACTTCGATAGACTGGGAACGATCTTTAGAGCAAGTCCTAGACAAGCAGATGTCATGATACTTGCAGGAACACTTTCTAAAAAGCATGCAGAGTTTGCCAGACGTCTGTATGACCAGATGACAGAGCCTAAGTGGGTTATATCTATGGGAAGTTGTGCAAACACTGGTGGTATGTTTAACACCTATGCAACGGTACAAGGGGTTGATCGTATCATCCCTGTAGATATCTACCTGCCAGGGTGTGCTCCTAGACCTGAGACACTACAGTATGCACTGATGATGCTTCAAAAGAAGATACGTAGAGAATCTGCAGATATGAAAAATAATACCAAGCAAGATTTAACAAATCAAACAGGCAAAAGAGTGAGGTTAATCTAATGAGAAAATATGTTCCTAAAGATAACGTTCAAGCTAAGGCCTACTATACAGATAGATTTTGGGTTTCTCCTCGTGTACCTAGAGCAGCAGTAGAAGATACACATTTTCTCTCTGTGGTAGAGGCATTGGGTACTTTGATTAAAGAGTACTATATTGAAGTAAGTCAACTGGTGGTACATATTGATGCTGCAGATAACTTTGAAGTACTGACTATTCTCAAAGAAGCTTGTGGATATAAGCAATGTTCAGAACAATCAGCTGTAGACTACTTGGCAAAAGATGGTAACTTTGAACTTTTTTGGCAACTACTTAATCATAATGAAGCAAAAAGAGTAAGGGTAGTGACTCGCTTAGAACAGGGGCTGGCTATAGAGAGTGTAGTGCCACTTTTTAAGTCTGCTAATTTCGCAGAGCGTGAGATGTTTGATATGTTTGGTATCAAAGTAAATAACCACCCTTTCCTTAAGCGTATCATTATGCCTGATGACTGGGAAGGACACCCTCTTCTTAAAACCTATCCTCTTTTTGGTGATGAGGCCGCATCATGGTATGAGGTGGACAAAATCTTTGGTAAAGAGTACAGAGACATCATTGGACCTGAAAACAGAGATCCTGCCAAGATAGATATAGAAGATACAAAACGCTTTACAAGAGTAGGGTATGAAGTGCCATTTGGTTCAGAGTATTCTGAAGTAGAACAAGAGATAGAATATAGTGAAACAGTACTCGTTAATTATAACAAAAAAGCGTCTAAAATGTTAGACGAAAGAAAATAGGGAGTACGTATGCAAGTAGCAAATAAATTATCACCATTTTTTGAAAATCTCAATTTTGAACGTGATGACAATACCATGGTTATTAACTTTGGACCTCAACACCCTTCTGCACATGGACAGTTGAGGCTGGTCCTTGAGCTTAATGGAGAACAGGTAGTAAAAGCCTATCCAGATATAGGATACCTGCACCGCGGTATAGAAAAAATGGCAGAGAATATGACATATAATGAGTTCTTGCCAACAACAGATAGACTAGACTATATAGCATCTACGTCAAACAACTATGCCTATGCATTGGCAGTAGAAAAGCTTTTAGATATAGAAGCACCAAGACGTGCACAAGTGATTCGTACTATACTTTTGGAACTTAACCGTATCATCTCACATCTTTTCTTTGTGGCAACACATGCTCTTGATGTTGGTGCGATGTCTGTGTTTTTGTATGCATTCCGTGAACGTGAATTTGCGATGGATCTTATGGAAGATTACTGTGGTGCCAGACTTACACACTCAGCTGTACGCATAGGTGGTGTACCACTTGATTTACCTGCAGGTTGGCTAGAAAATGCGGCAGCATTTTGTGACAAAGTAGACCATGAAGTGGAGCATACTTACGGTGCACTGCTTAATGAAAACCGTATTTGGAAAATGCGTCTGGAAGATGTAGGGGTTATCTCTGCAGAAGATGCACAAAGTTGGGGATGTTCTGGTATTATGCTTAGAGGGTCTGGTATAAAGTACGACATTAGAAAAGAAGAGCCTTACGAGCTTTACTCTGAACTTGACTTTGATATACCTGTATCTGACAGATGTGATTCATATGGTAGGTTTAGACTCTATATGGAAGAGATGAAACAATCTACAAAAATTATAAGACAACTCATCCCAATGTATAAAGAGACTGAACCACAACTTATGGCACACTCTCCTAAGTATATCTCTGCTCCTAAAGAAGAGATAATGACACAAAACTATGCACTTATGCAACACTTTGTATTGGTAACACAGGGTATGAGACCACCAAAAGGTGAAGTTTATGTACCTACGGAATCTCCTAAAGGAGAACTTGGTTTTTACATTAAGTCAGAAGGTGAGCCTTACGCATACAGACTTAAATGTAGAGCACCTTCATTTTTCCATACAGGACTCTTACAGGAGCTTTTGGTAGGTACATATATCGCTGATGTTGTTACTATAATTGGTACAACCAATATTGTATTTGGAGAGGTAGATAGATAATGAAACGTTACGATTTAAGACATCTGCATGATGATTTTTATGATAGGATGCTTGAGCTTATAGATCAAGGTATTAAAGTAGATGAAGTAGCAATATTTTTGTTTGAAGTAGGGGATTATTCTTCTATCCAAAAGTCTGCAGATGCTATCTATGCGAGTGGACATGAACTCATGAACTCTTTGAAATTCAATGAAGTAGATTGGACACTTGTAGTAAAAAAAGTAGATGCAGAGACTGCCAAAAAATCTGCAGAGGCATTTACTATCGCAAAAAAAGAAGCAGAAGAAAAGGAAGCAGAAATTGCTAAAGCAGCTGCTGAAAAAGAAAAAGCTTAATTAGATTTTTTCTTAAGGGGCTTAGTGTCTCTTAAGAACATTTACTTCTAAAAGATAAACAATCATACTATATTTGGTAGCCAGCTGGGTATCAAAAATGAGTTCTGCAAGACATAATATTATAGAAAATGTAAATACTATTGTTATTTAGCTACTATATCTCATCTATATTTAAAGGGCAAAATATGTTGGAGATTATTGTTTCAGCTATTTTTATAGCTACACTTATCAATCTTTCTTTGAAACAGTTTGATATACCCACTATTGTAGGATATATTGCGACAGGAACTATTATTGCCTATGTTTTTGGACTCCATCAAGCAGTACATAGCCATGAACTTAAAGAAATAGCAGAGTTTGGTGTAGTATTTCTTATGTTTACCATTGGACTTGAATTTTCTCTCAAACATCTTATAAAGATGAAAGGAGATGTTTTTTTCTATGGCGGACTACAAGTAGTGCTAACTGCGACACTATTTAGCATTATTGCCTATAGTTTTTTTTCTATTGAGATGAAAGAGGCTATCGTCATAGGGGCAGCACTTGCACTATCTTCAACAGCTATTGTTCTTAAAATTTTAAATGAAAATGGAGATATCAACAAGACCTATGGAAGAAAAGTATTAGGAATACTCCTGTTTCAAGACATAGCAGTTATTCCTATATTGCTTATGATAACCATTTTTTCTATTAATACTGGCTCTGTCTCTAATTTGCTACTGCTTACACTGATAAAAGCTATTATTCTTATTATAGGATTGTTTGTTGTGGGTAAGTATTTTTTAGATCCTTTTTTTCAAAAGATTTCTGAAGTTAAGTCAAATGAGATATTTATATCTTCCATTTTACTTATTGTTATAGGATCTTCTTATGTGGCACACCTTATGGGGTTTTCCTACTCTTTAGGAGCATTTATAGCAGGGATGATGATATCTGATACACACTATAAACATCAAGTAGAGGCTGATCTTATACCTTTTAGAGACTTGTTGCTTGGTGTATTTTTTGTCACGGTAGGTATGCAACTTGATTTTAAAATTATATATGACAACATTTTGACTATTTCCTATCTTTTGCCAGCACTCATCGCTATAAAAATGCTTATTATATTTTCACTGGTTCGATTTTCTGTTAACAAGCGTAATGCTTTTAAAACTTCTTTGAGTCTGTTTCAACTTGGAGAGTTTGCACTTGTTATCTTTGAACTTGCTTTTGCAAATGGCTTGCTTGACCTAGTGTTAGGTCAAATTCTTATTGTCACTGTGGTTATTTCTATGATTATGACTCCTTTTGTTCTAAGAAATATCTCTTCTATTGCAAATCTCTTAGATAAAAATAGTTTAGAAGATAACCACTATACAAAACATGAAGATAAAAAACTTTTCAACCATGTGGTAATCATAGGTTATGGAAGGCTAGGACAGCATATTTCAGCACTTATGCAAAAGGTAGGTATGGAATTTATTGCTATTGAGGGAGATATAAAAACTGTGAAAGATGCTAGAAAAAAAGGTATGCCTGTTATCTTTGGTAATGCTGCTCAAAAAGATATTTTGGAATCAGTCAACATCAAGGAAGCTTCAGCCGTTGTTATCTCTCTTGGAAACAGTCAAAAACTTTATCATATATGCCAGGTAGTGAATGAACTTACTAATAATGCAAAGACTATTGTAAAAGTAGATAGATTTGAAGACAAAGAAGCATTAGAGGATTTAAACCTCACACATGTTATTATTGAGACAGAGAAAACAGCTATTGCTATGTTTGACCAGGTTTTGAAGGTATAAAAAAGAATTAAAATACAGAACAGGTAATTAAACCCTGTTCTTATAGAGGTAGGTTTATATTTGGTTTTTAGCTACGATATCACTCATCGCAAAATAAGCGTGGTTAAATGCAAGTGCGATACTGCCTTGGTCTGTGACTACATCACCAATGGTGTAAAGACCTTTGATATTTGTCTCAAGTGTCTTTTCATCCATAAGCGGTTCATCCCATTTACCGGTTTCTATATCTGAATTTACAAGAAAATCTTTCGGACTTGTTCCGCCAAGTGCATAGACAACTCTATCATATACTTCTGATGTGCCATCTGTAAAGTTTACTTTTACAAGTTCATCTTCTGTGGCCTCAACACTCTCAACATCTACACCCATTTTATTGATAAGTGTACCCTCTTCAAGGTGTTTCATTGTCATCTCTGTGTTGATAGGATTCATTCTTGTAATGGTTGGTTTTCTGTAGTTTAGTGTGACTTTACAATCTTCCATACCCTCCATCTCAACGAGACCATAAGCATATTCACCAGCAGTATCTCCACCACCGACTACCATTACTCTTTCACCATTTTGTACATCTGAAAGGTTGAAGTTTAGTCTAGGTCTAATAGCTTTAGGAAATTTGTATCCTGGTTTGTTTGGTTTACCCATTCTACCTACAGATACGATAACATTTTTTGCTTTGACAACATCTTGACCAAATGGGATATGAAACAAACCATCCTCGCCCTTTTTGGCATAAGCAACCTCCGTGTTATATACAAATTTATCTAAAACACCATGGCTTGCAAGTAAATCATCCATTTGTTTAATGTACTCTTCTTTTGAACACTCTTCAAAAGTTACATTTCCCTCAAATTCAAACTTGATACCCATCCAGTCTCTATCTACTCTTTTTCCTTTTTTGTAAAACTTGTGAATCATGTAGTTATGCGTCTCTGCTTTATCAACCACAACTATATTATCAATACCTGCTAGTTTTGCTTCGATGGCAGAAGCCATACCACCAGGTCCTGCACCAATGATTGCAATGTCATATATGTTTTCTGAAGCCATATTTATGTCCTTATGTGTTAATAGTTTTGGGATATTAGCATAAATTATATTAAATATATATTTATAATAGTAACTATAGATAATAGGTGTGTTTACATACGATACATCTTGGATGATAATAAAATCATAGATATGTATTATGATGTAGTATTAAGTGCTTCTTTGATATCCTCATACTAAATTTATCATATTGAAAAAATAGGAAATAACAATGGGTGAAGTACAAAATGTAAATAATATGGTCGACATCTCAATTGATGGTGTGGAGTATAAGGCTAAAGAGGGAGAGTATATCCTTAATGCTGCTAGGGCTAATGATATCTTTATTCCTGCTATATGCTACCTGACAAGATGTTCGCCAACTCTGGCGTGTCGTATCTGTCTGGTAGAAGCAGATGGCAAGCAAGTATATGCCTGTAATGCAAAAGTAAAAGAGGGAATGGAAGTGACTACTTCTACCCCAACTATACTTGAAGAACGTAGAGCCATCATGGAAGTGTATGATGTAAATCATCCGCTTCAATGTGGTGTCTGTGACAAATCAGGAGAGTGTGAGTTACAAAACTACACACTTGAGCTTGGTGTTGATTCACAATCATACATGATACCAGATACCAAACGTGAAACAACAAACTGGTCATCCGTATTACATTATGACCCAGGTTTATGTATTGTATGTGAGCGTTGTACCACTGTCTGTAAAGACATGATAGGTGATGCAGCTATCACTACTGCCAAACGTGGAGGGGCAGAACTAGACAAGGGATATAAAGAGACCATGCCTAAGGATGCTTACTCTATGTGGAACAAACTACAAAAGTCTGTTATCGCTCCTAGTAATGGTACAGGTGAAACAAACTGTTCTGATTGTGGTGAGTGTATTGCTGTATGTCCTGTAGGGGCATTGGCATCACGTGACTTTGTGTATAGTTCGAATGCATGGGATTTAAAGAGAGTACCAGCAGTTGCAGCACACTCAAGTGATGGAGCCCAGATATATTATGAAGTCAAACCTACTTCTATAGAAAACAGAACAGAGAAAATTTTTAGAGTTACCAACGAATGGTCCTATGTTTCATTAGATGGTTCAGCACGTTTTGCCTATGATTTTCAAAACACAACAGCAAGCAAAAATAAAGCAGCTTTTGATGCAGCGATAGAAGCATTTAAAAAAGCCAAGACAGTACGTTTCAATGCCATGATTACCAATGAGGAAGCATTGATGCTTCAAACACTCAAAGAAAAAATGGGACTCAAGCTTTTCAACCCTGAAGTACGGGCTTTCCAGAAATTCCTAAATCACTATGAAGCAGCATCTGGAAACAGCCTTTGGTCTACAGATACAGACACTATTATGAAAAATGCTGATTTTGTTATCTCTGTTGGGATGGCAATGAGAAATGACTCTCCTGCGATGAAGTATGCATTCAATAATGTGCAAAAGCTCAACAAGGGAGCAGGACTTTACTTCCATCCCGTTGGAGATACACTTATCCCTACCTTTGGTAAAAGTGTTGAAATTTTTAACCATAAAGTAGGGCTGGAAGAAGCTGTACTTTATCTGATACTTGATTTGTTTGCAGACAAAGATAAATTACCTTCAGAGGTAAAAGATTATCTAGCTACTTTCCACAAGTCAGAGACGAAGACTATTACAGAACGTGTTGAAAAAACAGTCAAAGAGATGGTACTAAACGAAGAGACAGGGGAAGAAGAGGAAGTAGAAAAGAAAGTCAAAGAGAAAGTAGAAAAAGAGATTACTGTGACAAGCAATGGTTTGGTGGATCTACTTGGCGGAGACTCTGCTACTTTTGAAGATACTTTTGCAAAAATGATGAAGAAAAAAGAGTCTTTTGCTATGATGCTTGGAGAAGACCTTTATTATCACGAAAAAGCAGAAAATATTGCTAAACTTGTGGCACTGATAGAATCTACCTGTGACATCAGTGTGGTGATGACACCCCCTAAATCAAATGCACTAGGTGTTGCACTCATCTGTGACCTTGATGACGATGCAAGTGGATATACAGTAGGATATAACGAAAATGGAGACTTTAAACTCTCTGCTTTGGGTACTGGCGATTTGGATATGCCAGCGATGAACCAACAAGAGGGTACTTTGTGTAATATAGGCAAACGTGTGCTTCCTACCAATGCGGCAGTAGAGTACAACGGCTATGAACTGAATGACCTCATGAAAGAACTTGTAGGTGCCCCAGAACTTACTGTTGACTGGACTGCAATACTCCCGATAGACAGAGGGTTTAAATCTTTAGATTTTGATGCCTTACCAAATACATTTACCAATGATGGTAAAGACAACCGTGGATATATACTGGAAGCCAGCAGTGCTGAAACAGCACTTCCCAAAGTAGATACTTTTGATGAAAATGCTGTGCTTGATGGAGAGATAGCGTACAGATGTAACCCTGCTAGACAATTTAACGACTTTACAGATAAATCACATGAAATATTTGAAGCATTTGGGCTTTATGCAAGTGAAGAAAAAGCGGCAAGCCTAGGTGATAAAGTAGAAGTTGTATTTGACAGTGGAAGCATCATCTTAGATGTGTTAACAGATACAAAAATTACAGGTGATATCGTAAAAGTACCTGACTATAGAGCCGCAGAAGGTGTCTATGACCTCTTTTCTGGGAGCAGATACAAAACAGTAACATTAAGAAAGGTGTAAGATGGAAGCAACATTAGTAGAAAACTTACCACAAGTGACAGCACTGGGTGTCATTATAAAAGCAGTGATTATTTTGGCTGTACTTTCTGCCTTGGCAGGATTTGGTACGTTTATAGAGAGAAAAGTATTGGCATTTATGCAAAGACGTTTGGGACCAATGCACGTAGGTCCTTACGGCGTACTTCAAATTGCAGCAGATGGGATAAAGCTTTTTACCAAAGAAGACATCATCCCACAAAATGCAAACAAACTCATTTTTATGATAGCACCGATTATCACAGCGGCTACAGCGTTTATTGCTTTGTCCGCTGTGCCTGTGTTTCCTGATTTTACTGTACCTGAGTTTATGCCCCTCATTGGTGGTACATTTGTACCTTCAATTGCCTCAGATGTCAATGTAGGTATTTTGTTTGTACTGGGTATGATGGCAGCAGGACTTTATGGGCCACTACTGGCAGGTATGTCTCAGGCAAACAAATGGGGTATCATTGGAGCGGCTAGAACAGCTGTGCAGTTTTTATCTTATGAAGTGGTTACCGGGCTTTCAATCTTGGCACCTATTATGCTTGTAGGTTCACTTTCGTTTGTAGAGTTTAACGACTATCAAAGTGGAGGCGTAGGCTCATGGCTTATCTGGCAACAGCCAGTAGCTTTTATACTTTTTCTTATCGCAGGATTTGCTGAGACAAACAGAACACCATTTGACCTACTTGAACATGAGGCAGAAGTAGTCTCTGGATACGCAACAGAGTATTCAGGTATGAGGTGGGGTATGTTTTTCATTGGTGAGTATGCCAACATGATTACGGTTGCTATTATCGCTTCAGTAGTCTTCTTGGGTGGGTATGATGCAGATGGTTTTTTAGGATGGCTTTTTATCATGCTTAAAATAGCAGGTTTCTTTTTCCTTATGTTGTGGGTAAGAGCTTCTTGGCCACATATAAGACCAGATCAGTTGATGTGGTTTTGTTGGAAAGTATTGATGCCAATAGCGTTGCTAAATATTTTGATTACTGCCATAGTGATATTGGTATAAGGAGTAGGTATGAGTTTAGAACAATTTAAAGACAGAAATGTAGGTAGACAAAACTACATTACATTAGACGTAGGGAAAAAACCCGAAGGGTGGAGATGCCAGTTTAAGCAAGTCGTAAAACGTACGCTTAAACCTGAACTATTTGTGGGACTTGGGGTGACTATGAAAGCGATGCTTAAAGCACTCTTTGGAGGTGATATGCATACAGTGAAGTATCCTTTTGAAAAACTGCCTATCTCTCCAAGATACAGAGCTATTCATGATATGCTAAGGTTATTGGAGTCTGGTAATTATAGATGTATTGGTTGTGGTTTGTGTGAAAAGATATGTATTTCAAACTGTATCGCTATGGATACCAGATATGATGAAGAGCAACGTAAGGAAGTGAGTGAATATACCATTAATTTTGGGCGTTGTATCTTTTGTGGTTACTGTGCAGAAGTATGTCCAGAACTTGCCATTGTACACGGACCTAGATATGAAAATGCAGCAGAACAAAGAGCAGGGTTTTCGCTTTTTGAAGACATGTTAACACCTATAGATAAGTTGAATTTGCAACAAGAGTATGATGGTTTTGGTGCTATCTCTCCAAATGCAGATGAAAACATCAAAAAAACACCATTAGCATACTAGGAGGGATAGGATATGTTTGAAAACTTTTTGGCATCTTTGATGACTATAGAGGGATTTGCGTTTTATCTCTTCTCTCTTTTGATTACAGGACTCTTTTTGGTCACTGTGATAAGTAAAAATATCTTGTATGCAATGACAGCATTGGCAGCAGGAATGGTACTTATCTCAGGCTTTTTCTTTATCTTGGGGGCAGATTTCCTAGGAGTAGTTCAATTGGTGGTCTATGTGGGAGCGGTTATGGCTTTGTATGCCTTTGCTATGATGTTTTTTGATGCCACCAGAGAGATCAAAGAAAAAAATACAAACAACGCTTTGGTCTTTTTGCTTGGTGGTCTGTCTGCATTGGTACTGGTGCTGATGTTTGCAGCACCTATCTATTCAGAGAATATCACTGCACTCTACCCTATGCATGAGGGTGTGGGAAATGCACAGGATGTAGGTATGGTACTTTTTACAAAGTATCTTATACCATTTGAAGTAGCGGCGGTGATGTTACTTGTTGCAATGATAGCAGGGATTATACTCGCAGGTAAGAAAATGGAAGAGTCACTTACAGAAGACTTAAGTGCCGATGATGAAATTATGATAATAAAGGATGAAAAATGATAGGGCTCTCGCATTACCTAATCATATCAGCAATACTCTTTTCTATAGGGCTTATGGGAGTATTAAGAAGAAGAAACCTTTTGATGCTTTTCTTTGCAACAGAAGTAATGCTTAATGCAGTCAATATAGCATTTGCAGCTATTTCTCACTACTACAATGACCTAACAGGTCAGATGTTTGCCTTTTTTATCATTGCTATTGCAGCATCTGAAGTGGCAGTGGGACTTGGTATCTTGATAGTACTATATAAAAAACATGGTTCTCTTGACTTAGATGACCTAGCAAATATGAGAGGATAATATGGAAAGTTTAGTATACGTAGCACTTTTTGCACCGTTTGCAGGCTCACTGTTTGCATCATTGTTTGGGATGAGTCAAAGACAGATATTTGTAGGTGTTGTGGCATCTGCATTGTTGTTTATCTCATTTTTGGCCTCTGCATTTTTAGCAGCAAATCTTTACATAACCGGAGAAGTCATCAATGTCACGATGATGGACTGGATAGATGCTGGAGATTTTAACGTCTCTTTTGGTTTTGTGATTGACCAGATATCGGTGACTATGATGACAGTCGTTACACTTGTATCTACCATCGTACATATATATGCCATAGGTTATATGGATCACGACAAGAGTTTTAACAGATTCTTTTCATACCTCTCTGCCTTTGTATTCTCCATGTTGATACTTGTTATGTCAGATAACTTCTTGGGACTATTTATAGGCTGGGAAGGTGTGGGAGTTTGTTCTTGGTTACTTGTTGGTTTTTGGTATCACAAATCAGACCAAGCCAGAGAGGACAACCCATCCATCTCTCCATCATGGGCAGCAAATGAAGCATTCATTATGAACCGTATTGCTGACCTTGGTATGTTGGTTGGTATCTTTATACTTTACTGGAACACAGGTTCTTTGAAGTATGACGAAGTCTTTGCACAGTTACCTTATCTTTCTGAGACGGTTTTGATTGGAGCAGCCATCGCACTCTTTATAGGAGCTATGGGTAAATCAGCACAGTTCCCACTGCATACCTGGCTTACGGATGCGATGGAGGGACCTACACCTGTATCGGCACTTATTCACGCAGCAACGATGGTAACAGCTGGGGTGTTCTTGGTCATTAGAGCAAATCCTCTCTATTCTATGGAAGAGGTAGCAGGGGTAAGTATGTTTATTGCTAGCCTTGGTACATTTGTGGCGTTTTATGCAGCATCTATGGCACTGGTTGAACGTGATTTGAAGCGTATCATTGCCTACTCTACACTTTCACAGCTTGGGTATATGTTTGCCGCTGCTGGACTTGGAGCGTACTGGATAGCACTTTTCCACCTTGCAGCACACGCATTTTTCAAGGCACTCTTATTCCTTGGAGGGGGTAATGTTATGCATGCGATGCATGATGAACTTGACCTTTTTAAAATGGGTGATTTGCGTAAAAAAATGAGAGGTACATGGATCTACATGGGTATTGCCTCCATTGCACTGGCTGGTCTCCCTCCTCTTGCAGGTTTCTGGTCTAAAGATGCTATCATCGAGACAGCATTTAATGAACATACTTATATCTTATGGATAGTGCTTGTGATTACTGCTGGTATGACAGCATTTTATTCATTTAGACAAGTATTTTTATCCTTCCATGGTGAAGACAGACATACCCCTCTAGGGTTTCATCCTCACGAAATGTATAAGTTTGTACTTGTAGCAATGTCTCCTCTGGCTGTACTTGCTATCATCACAGGGTGGTTTATGTCAACATATAAAGCGTTTATCTATAAGATAGGTGACTCAGTACAGTATGAGATGTCAGATCATACGCATCACTTGGCAACTTATTTAGGGCTCATTGTTATTTTTGTAGCAGTCTCAGGTATAGCTTATGCGTATTATAAATATGCAAGAACAGGGGAAAAAGCCTGGAAAAGAGATGAAGAGGTTGAAAATGGTTTCTTCTATAAACTACTTATAAACCAGTACTATGTACCGAAGTTTTATGAGGAGTTTATCACCAAACCATACAGAATGGTGTCTGAGAAGTTCTGGACAGAAGTAGACTTGAAGATAGTCGATGCGACAGTAGATGGCATCGCTAAATTCTTCTATAACACAGGAGATAAAACAAGAGGTATGCAGACAGGTAACCTTTCAAATTATCTTAACTGGATGGCTGTTGGAGCTGTAATATTATTGTCCGTCGCTGCGATTTCAGCGATGTTCGTGTAAGGGATAAAAATGGAAAATATTTTAAGTATATTGGTATTTTTTCCAGCAGTTGCAGGACTGCTGGGGTTTGTAGTAGATAGTAAGAGCATAAGAATGTACGGTATCACTGTAGTAACGATAGAGTTCTTTTTGTCTTTATGGTTATGGTTCTCTTTTGATATGAGTAATGCAGGTATGCAGTTTGTAGAGATGGTACCGTTGATTCCAGACATGGGGATATCATACTACTTGGGTGCAGATGGTATTTCACTGTTTATTATTATTATGACTACATTGATGACGCTTATTGGTATGGCATCTATGGGTGAGACAAAAAATATCAAAAATATGATTATTACGCTTCTCTTTTTGGAAATGACGATGATAGGTGTATTTGTGGCACTTGATGCAATAATCTTTTACTTGTTCTGGGAGCTTTCACTTGTACCGATGCTCTATATTGTTGGTGCATGGGGTGGTCCTTTACGTATCTATGCATCTATCAAATTTTTCTTATATACATTTATGGGTTCACTCATCATGCTTGTAGGTATGTTGTTTGTTGCATATATTTATCATAATCTTACAGGTGTATGGAGTTTTGCTATTACAGATTGGTATGCACTGGTATTGCCAGTCAATTATCAGCTATGGTTGTTTGCAGCATTTTTTATAGGTTTTGCTATTAAAGTACCTATGTTCCCATTCCATACTTGGATTCCTTATGCACATGGACAAGCACCAACTATTGGTTCAGTTATCCTTGCAGCTATTTTGCTTAAGATGGGTACGTATGGATTTGTAAGATTTTCACTTCCTATGTTTCCTGATGCTGCGGTAATGGCTATTACACCTATAGCTGTGTTGTCACTTATCATGGTTGTCTATACAGCGATGATTGCTTATGCACAAAAAGATATGAAACAGGTCATTGCCTACTCATCTGTATCGCATATGGGTATTATCATGCTTGGTCTTTTTGCCATGAACTCTGAAGGGCTTTCAGGATCGGTATTTCAGATGCTCTCTCATGGGATTGTCTCAGGGGCTCTGTTTATGCTTGTAGGGATGATTTATGAAAGAAGGCATACGAAGCTACTATCAGAGTTTGGAGGGCTTGCAGCTGTGATGCCTAAGTTTGCTATCATCTTTGGTGTGATGCTTATGGCTTCAGTAGGGCTACCACTTACTATAGGGTTTGTCGGTGAGTTTCTTGTGCTTCTTGGGTTTTACCAAGTCTCTCCTATGATGACTATTATCGCTGGTACATCTATTATTTTAGGAGCAGTCTATATGTTAAGAGTCATGAAGTTGGCTTTCTTTGGTCCACTAGATAATGAAGAGAACAAAAAGCTAAAAGATTTAAACAGTAGAGAGACTTGGTCACTTATACCATTGGTTGCCATTGTCATCTGGCTGGGTGTTTACCCGAAGCCTGTGTTGACACCTATTGATAACTCTGTGAATGCATTGTTGTCCTTTATGGATGAAAAAGCCATCACAAAAGAGGCTAAAGAGTTAATCATCGTAGCCAAATCAGACAAGGAGGTGAAGTAATGTTAGAGCCAATTAACGTAAGCCTTGAGAGCTTAAACCTTATTACACTTGCTCCTATGCTCATTGCTATTGCTGGTGCTTTGATTATTTTAGTCATTGATCTGCTGAATAAAAAATTAGATAAATCACTCTATGTGATGCTTACTGTCTTGGTGCTATTCATAGACTTTGGTTCTGTCTTAGGGCTTAATGTGAATGAACGTGGTTTTTTTGATGTGATGCTTATAGATGGTATCTCTATTATTTCTCAACTGATGATTATCGGTGGGTCTATGATATTCATACCGTTGGCGCTTACGTCCAAAAGGTTTCATGAATATTCTTATCCTGAGTACTTTGCACTCTTTTTGTTTATGATTGCAGGATTCCAGTTTATGGTGGCTACAGATAACCTTATCCTTATTTTTGTGGGGCTGGAAACTGCGTCACTTTCACTCTATACTCTCATAGCACTACACAACAGAGCTAACTCATATGAGGCAGCGGTAAAGTACTTTACTATGGGTGCTTTGGCGGCTGGATTCTTTGCTATGGGGTCAGCAGTAGTCTATGCACTTACAGGATCCATAGAACTTTATAAAGTAGCAGAGGTGATGGCAACACGTATAGATGAGGTAGGACTTATGGTTGCTATCTTTGGTTCATCGGTATTGTTGCTTGTAGCCTTTGCCTTTAAGCTTTCTCTTTTTCCTTTCCATACATGGGCACCAGATGTCTATGAAGGAGCATCTGCACCAATGGCTGGATATATGTCAGTCATACCTAAAATAGCAGCTTTTGTTGTAAGTATTAGAATATTTGGTATGTATATTGACCTGGGTGTGGAGTGGGTGCGTATTGTCATTTTGGTCATTGCAGTACTTACAATGACACTAGCCAATATTATGGCACTGGTACAAAACGATGTGAAGCGTATGCTAGCCTACTCATCTATCTCTCATGCTGGTTTCATTATGGCAGCCTTGGCACTGGATACTACAGAGGGGAATACAGCGATATTCCTCTACTATGCACTCTTTATGTTTACCAATCTTGGTGCATTTACAATGTTATGGATTTCTCGTCACAAAAAGAGAAGATTTGATAACTTGCATGACCACCCCTATGAGAAGTTTGCAGGGTTTATCCAAATTATGCCTATGGGTGCAGTGATTATGGCATTGTTTATGCTTTCACTTGCGGGTGTACCACCATTCTCACTCTTTTGGGGTAAGATATATGTAATGCAAGCAGCCGTAAATGCTGGTTATATTTGGTTGGCTATTATCATGGGGCTTAACTCTGCTGTAGCAGCATACTACTACCTAAAGCTTATTGTGTATATGTTCCTCAAAGAGCCAGTACAAGATGTAGATACAGTCTATTATAACCTTTCCAAGCCACTGATGGTTGTTATAGGGCTAGCAACAGTTGCCACTGTAACTGCTATCTTCTATGTACAGCCTTTATTGTCTTACTTGTATTATATGATAAGTGCCAGTGGGTATTAAATATAGGGTGTGTCTGAGGCACCCTATAGTAAATTTCTCCAACTCTTCAAGAGACATTTTTATCGTATCATTAAACCCTCTGAATAACCTAGACATTCACAGAGGGTTTTGCAAATGTGAGATTGTACAAGAGA